>JADLEZ010000545.1 GCA_020845855.1 Burkholderiales bacterium | reverse complement strand
GGCGCCGGGAGATCGACTTCGATGTGCTGCGGACGCCAAGAGGGAGGCACGTACGGCTTGCAAAGGCTGAGGATCGCGCCGATGGTGCCCCAGGCCACGTGCGCGTATCCGTCCAGTCCTCGTGCGGCACTGACATAGCTGATCCGCGCACGGCCATCGATCAGGTCCAGCGTCAGCTCGTCGCCCCTGGCATGAAAGTCCATCGTCGCCGCTGCCCGTCGTATCGCGCTGCCGAGCGTACGTGCGCCGAGCAGATATTCGCCCCAAGAGCCGTAGTCGGCGATCGTGAGGTAAGGCGCCAGCTTCAGGCCGAGGTGTTCTTCGCCGGCCGCACGCGCGACCGCCTCGGCGAACGTCGTCATGGTCCGTTGCGGAATGAAGCAATCGCTGTCCTCGATCAGCTCGAAGTCCAGCATCGCTGCTCGATGCGCCTTCCTGAACACCCGCTCGCCGAACGCACACCGGACGAAATCGGGAACGCCGGTCAAGGCCGCCACCGAGATCAGCGGAGCGTCTGCCAGTGGCGACGCGCTGACGCGTGGCGCAAAGTGGTTTGTTTCCCTCACGATGAAAGTTTACCCTCGACAGTATTGGATTGGGTTGTCGCGCGGCCTGGCGCAACGGCTGATGCTCAACGACGCGCGCAAGGCCGGCTATTCCTGATGTCCTGAGCCGCAGCAGTTCCACGAGGCCCCCCATGAAGAGAAAATTCAAACCCGTCGCCTTAGGCCGACGCGCCACCGCAGCGCTGGCTCTCTTGGCCGCGGCGGTCTGCAAGACCTGGCGTCCGGGCGATATCGAAGCGATCCAATAGTCAATCCCAAGGCAATTCCATGTCACGAACCAGGAAATCTCCCGTCCTTGCCCAGCGCGCCGTCGCGACACTGGTACTCGGTGCCTGCGCCGCACTGCTGACCACCCCCCAGCCAGCGACGGCGCAGCCCGTGCCGCCCTCGCTCACCACGCCCGACAACGTGTCCACGCGCCTGGGCACGCTCGACTTCAAGGACGGCATGCCGAGCGCGGCCACCGCCGCGAAGGTCTACGACCACATCGACTTCACGCATGCCTACGAGGCATTCGTCAACACGATGCAGGGCGTGAACTTCGAGGCCATACGGCGCGGCTTCCTCGCGGCCGGCGTGAAGGACAACGAGATCCTCGTCTTCTCGAAGCTCATGGACGACAAGTCGCTCTTTCTCACCGCGAATGCCGACACCGTCTACTTCGTCGGCACGCTCGACCTGAGCAAGGGGCCGATGGTGCTCGAGACGCCGCCGAAGGCGCTCGGAACGCTCGACGACGCGTGGTGGCGCTGGGTCATCGACTTCGGCGTGCCCGGCCCCGACCGCGGCGAAGGCGGCAGGTACTTGATCCTGCCGCCCGGCTACGACGGGCCGGTACCCGAAGGCGGCTTCTACGTCGCCCATGCGCGAACCAACAAGGTGCTGATCCTCGGCCGCATGTTCCTCGAGAACAACGACCCGAAGCCGGCGGTCGACGCGATCCGCAAGTTCACGAAGATCTATCCCTACGACGCCGGCGGCCAGGGCACCAGCATCGCGCAGTTCCTGGACGGCAAGGCGAAGCTGTCGCGCATCGAGCCGCCGCCGCCGATGGTGTTCCACGAAGGCAGCGGCCTGGCGATGAACACCGTGCCGCCCAACGACGCGAGCTTCTACGAGTTTCTCAACGATCTGGTGCAGCGCGAGCCGGCCACCGCGCTCGACCCCGAACTGATGGGCCCGCTGGCGGCGATCGGCATCGTCAAGGGCAAGCCCTTCGCGCCCGATGCGCGCATGAAGAAGATCCTCGGCGAGGCGGTGGCGGTGGGCAATGCGGCTTCGCGCACGCTGCTGATGGCGCCGCGCGATCCGTCCTGGTACTACTACCCGAATTCCGCGTGGACGAATTTCCTGTTCCAGAGCGGCTACGAGTTCGAGACGCCGATCCCGCAGGTTACGCGTGAAGGGGTCAAACCCTTCCCGCCCACCGGCTATCGCCAACTCGACGCCCGCAGCGCCTTCTTCTACGGCATCACCGGCATCACCCCGGCGATGGCGATGCGCATACCCGGCATCGGTTCGCAGTACCTGTTGGCGATGCAGGACGCGAACAAGCGCTACTTCGACGGCGGGCGCACCTACAAGCTGACGCTGCCGAAGGGCATCCCCTACGCCAACTTCTGGTCGCTGACGCTGTACGACAACCAAACGCGCTCGATGCTGGCCACGCCGCAGAGCTATCCGCGCGCCGGCAGCCAGAGCTATCCGTCGCCGGCGGCCGAGGCCAACGCCGACGGCTCGACCACGGTCTACATCGGCCCGCAGCAGCCGGCCGGCGTGAAGCGCGGCAACTGGATCCAGACCGTGCCCGGCAAGGGCTGGTTCGCGATCCTGCGTCTGTACGGCCCGCTGGAGCCCTTCTTCACGAAGGAGTGGCGGCCGGGCGAGTTCGAAGAGACGAAATAGCCGATCCAAGTCCAATCCACGAAGGAAACCCCAATGTCGAATGACACCGGCGGCAAGGTGGCGTTCGACCTGCGCGGCGGTGAAGTCGTCGTGACCCGCGCCGACGCCGAGCATGAAGACCCGGCCATCGGCGCCTTCCTGGGCCTGCTGGAGGCCGACATTCGGGCGGGGCGGCACGTCCAGTGCCTGCCGGACGACCTGGCGCGGGCCATGCTGGCGAATGCGCGCCATGCGGTGAACCTCGATCACGATCGGGCGGCGATTCCGGCTGTTCTTCCGCTACGATTCCAAAGCCAAGGCGATCGTGTTCGCCTGGGTCAACGCTTCACCCGGTACAGCATCTCCCCCGCCCGCGGCACCACGAGGACGCCTTCGTCCTCGCGGCCCTGCCACGCCGCGACGTCGATCGTCGCCGGATCGCGGTAGCCCAGGTTGATCCGGCGGCAGCGTTCTTCCGATATCCCGGTGGCGAGCGTCACCGTCACGCGCGGCTTCTCCACACCCGTCACCTTGTCGTAGGAGCCCAGGCCCTTGACGTGCGTCGAGTGCGCGAGGACCCCGCCCGGGTACTTCGCAAAGCGCTCGGGTTGCGCGGTGAAGTAGTCGCGGGTGTGGTAGCCCACTTCCTCGAGGATCGCGCCGTGCGTCACGCTCACTTCGCGGATGTGCGGCGCGTAGATGACGACCTCGCCGCCGTCGGCGACCGCCGGCTCGATCTTGTACATCCCCTTGCCCGCGGTCCAGATGTCCGCGTACATGGACGGCATGACCGACAGCACTTGGTTCACCGGCCGGTCGAGCCAGACGATGTGCCGTTGCGAGGATAGCTGCGAGGCCTTCTGCCACGCGTCGCGGGCATCGCCGAACCACAATCCAGCCGTACCCTGCGCCGTGACGACGAGCGCGAGACAAGACGTCGGTACCGCCACCATTGCAGCGGCGCGGTCGATCACCGCGCGCACCGGCGTGTAGCCCGAGCCGATCACCTCGTAGTTGGTGATGAGCGCACCCAGCCAGTGGGTGAAGTTGATCACCTCGGCGCCCGCGATTCCGGGGAAGAAGTACTTGTTACCGCCGGAGAAGCCCACGACCTCGTGCGGGAACACCGGCCCGCAGATGACGAGGTGGTCGTAGTCGAAGATGAGGCGATTGAGCGAGACGGCGACATCCTGCGCGAGCCGGCCGCCGGTGAGCACGCCGATCTCCTGCGCGGGTATGGTGCCGAGGCTCGCGAACGTCTCGGGCC
>JADLEZ010000544.1 GCA_020845855.1 Burkholderiales bacterium | reverse complement strand
AGCTTGCGGAACATCTCCACCCCCGTGCACACCGTGGAAACCGTCGGCCGCAGCCCCACGATCTCCACATTGTCCCCCACCTTCACGATCCCGCGCTCCACCCGCCCGGTCACCACCGTCCCACGACCACTGATCGAAAACACGTCCTCCACCGGCATCAAAAACGGCCCGTCCACCGCCCGCTTCGGCTCCGGTATGTAGCTGTCCAACGCCTCCGCCAGCTTCAAAATCGACCCCTCCCCCAACTCCCCCTTGTCCCCCTCCAGCGCCAGCTTCGCCGAACCAATCACGATCGGCGTCTGCTCCCCAGGAAACTGGTACTTGCTCAGCAACTCCCGCACCTCCAGCTCCACCAGCTCCAACAACTCCTTGTCGTCCACCATGTCCGCCTTGTTCATATAGACAATGATGTACGGCACCCCCACCTGCCGCGCCAGCAATATGTGCTCGCGCGTCTGCGGCATCGGCCCGTCCGCCGCACTCACCACCAAAATCGCCCCGTCCATCTGTGCCGCACCCGTGATCATGTTCTTGATGTAGTCCGCGTGCCCAGGACAGTCCACGTGCGCGTAGTGCCGCGCCTTCGTCTCGTACTCCACGTGCGAGGTGTTGATCGTGATCCCCCGCGCCTTCTCCTCCGGCGCATTGTCGATCTGGTCGTACGCCTTCACCTCCCCACCGAACAGCTTCGACAGCACCAGCGTCAGCGCCGCCGTCAACGTCGTCTTGCCATGATCGACGTGCCCAATCGTCCCCACGTTCACGTGCGGCTTCGTCCGTTCGAATTTGCCTTTGGCCATTGTGTGCGTCCTGTCTCGTCTTTACCTTGATTTTCCCTTTCGAATCGACTGGCTCTGCCAGCGATTCGAAACTGATCTTGACCGCGCGAAAGTAGGGGTTCACTTTCGCGCGACGATTTACCTTCTCGGTCCCTTGTCGGGACTATCACGGTTGATGATTCCGTCGGCGATGCTCTTCGGCGCCTCGGTGTAGTGCTTGAATTCCATGGTGTACGTCGCGCGCCCCTGCGACAGCGAGCGCAGCGTCGTCGAATAGCCGAACATCTCGGCGAGCGGCACCTCGGCCTTGATCGCCTTGCCTGTCGGCAGGTCTTCCATGCCCTGGAGGTGACCGCGGCGCGCGGACAGGTCGCCCATCACGTTGCCCATGAATTCCTCGGGCGTTTCCACTTCCACCGCCATTACCGGCTCGAGCAGCGTCGGGGAGGCCTTGCGCATGCCGTCCTTGAACGCCATCGATGCGGCCATCTTGAACGCGTTCTCGTTGGAGTCGACGTCGTGAGAGCTGCCGTCGAACAGCGTCACCTTGATGTCGACCACCGGGAAGCCCGCGAGCACGCCGTTCGGCAGCGTTTCGCGCAGCCCCTTCTCGACCGCGGGAATGTACTCGCGCGGCACCGAGCCGCCCTTGATCTGGTCGACGAACTCGAAGCCCTTGCCCGGCTCGCTCGGCTCCATCTTGATCCAGACGTGGCCGTATTGACCGCGCCCGCCGGACTGCTTGATGAACCGGCCTTCCTGCTCGACCGGCTTCTTGATCGCTTCGCGGTACGCCACCTGCGGCGCGCCGACGTTGGCTTCCACCCCGAACTCGCGCTTCATGCGGTCGACCAGGATCTCGAGATGAAGCTCGCCCATCCCGGAGATGATCGTCTGGCCCGATTCGTCGTCCGTGCGCACGCGAAACGACGGGTCTTCCTGCGCCAGGCGATTGAGGGCGATGCCCATCTTCTCCTGGTCGGCCTTGGTCTTGGGCTCCACCGCGACGTGGATCACCGGCTCGGGGAACACCATCTTCTCGAGCGTGATGACCTTCTGCGGGTCGCACAGCGTGTCCCCGGTGGTCGCTTCCTTCAAGCCGACCGCCGCCGCGATGTCGCCGGCGCGCACTTCCTTGATGTCCTCGCGCTGGTTGGCGTGCATCTGCAGGATGCGGCCGAGGCGCTCCTTCTTGCCCTTGACCGGATTGAAGACGGTGTCGCCGGACTTGATGACGCCCGAGTACACGCGGAAGAACACGAGCTGGCCCACGAACGGGTCGGTCATGATCTTGAACGCGAGGCCCGCGAATGGCTCGTCGTCGGCCGCCTTGCGCTCGCCTTCCTTGCCGTTGTCGAGTTCGCCCGTCACCGCCGGAATGTCGGTCGGCGCCGGCATGTAGTCGATGACCGCGTCGAGCATCGCCTGCACGCCCTTGTTCTTGAATGCGGACCCGCACAGCATCGGCACGATCTCGCCCGCGACGGTGCGCGCGCGCAGGCCTCGCTTGATCTCCTCGACCGTGAGCTCGCCCGACTCGAGGTACTTGTTCATCACCTCCTCGTTGGCCTCGGCGGCGCTTTCCACCATCTTCTCGCGCCACTCCCGCGCGAGAGGGGCAAGCTCCGCGGGGATGTCGCGCATCTCGAACTTCATGCCCTTGGTCGCGTCGTCCCAGTAGATCGCCTTCATGCGGACGAGGTCGACGACACCGGCGAACTTGTCCTCGGCGCCGATGGGAATCTGGATGGGCACCGGGTTGGCCTTCAGACGCGACTTCATCTGGTCGTAGACCTTGAAGAAGTTGGCGCCGACGCGGTCCATCTTGTTGACGAACGCGAGCCGCGGCACGTTGTACTTGTTCGCCTGCCGCCACACCGTTTCCGACTGCGGCTGCACGCCGCCGACGCTGTCGTACACCATGCACGCGCCGTCGAGCACGCGCATGCTGCGCTCGACTTCGATGGTGAAGTCGACGTGCCCCGGGGTGTCGATGATGTTGATGCGGTGCACCGGATAGTTGCCGTCCATCCCCTTCCAGAAGCAGGTGGTGGCCGCCGACGTGATGGTGATGCCGCGCTCGCGCTCCTGCTCCATCCAGTCCATCACGGCCGCGCCGTCGTGGACCTCGCCCATCTTGTGGGAGACGCCGGTGTAGAAAAGGATGCGCTCGGTAGTCGTGGTCTTGCCGGCATCGATGTGGGCGCTGATGCCGATGTTGCGATACCGGTCGATGGGTGTTTCTCGAGCCATGGTCTGGGAATCCCGAGCTGCGCCTCACAGAGTCGAGACGAGCGACGCGAGTCTCGGGTAAGTCAGCTTTATTCGTAGGTTCTTGGTCTTTAGAAACGGAAATGGGAGAAAGCCTTGTTGGCTTCCGCCATGCGGTGCACTTCCTCGCGCTTCTTCACGGCGCCCCCCCGGCCTTCCGAGGCCTCGAGCAGCTCCGCCGCGAGGCGCTGGCCCATCGACTTCTCGCCGCGCTTGCGGGCGGCTTCGCGCAGCCAGCGCATGGCGAGCGCCGTCCTGCGCACCGGGCGCACCTCGACGGGAACCTGGAAATTGGCGCCACCCACGCGGCGGCTCTTGACTTCGACCATCGGGCGCGAATTCTGCAGCGCCTGGTTGAAGACTTCGAGCGGATCCTTGCCGCCCTTCTTGCCGATCGACTCGAACGCGCCGTAGATGATCCGCTCCGCCACCGACTTCTTGCCGCTGTCCATCAGCACGTTGATGAACTTGGCGACATCGATGTTCGCGAATTTCGGATCGGGAAGGATGTCCCGCTTGGGGACTTCACGACGACGTGGCATATCGACTCCGTTCGGGCAAGAGTGAAACCCTACTTTTGCCCGGTTTAGTTTGACCGTCGAATCCCCGGCAAAGCCGGTGGATTCGGCGCGGAAAAAGCATGGTTAGGCGGCCTTCGGCCTCTTGGCGCCGTACTTCGAGCGCGCCTGCTTGCGGTCCTTGACACCCGCGGTGTCGAGCGCGCCACGCACCATGTGATAGCGGACGCCCGGAAGGTCCTTCACCCGGCCGCCGCGGATCAGCACCACCGAGTGCTCCTGCAGGTTATGGCCTTCGCCGCCGATATAGCTGATGACCTCGAAGCCGTTGGTCAGGCGCACCTTGGCGACCTTGCGCAACGCGGAGTTCGGCTTCTTCGGCGTCGTCGTGTAGACCCGCGTGCACACGCCGCGCTTCTGCGGGCTCTGCTGGAGCGCCGGCACCTTGCTTTTCGACACGACGGGCTTGCGGCCCTTTCGCACGAGCTGATTGATCGTTGGCATCCTGATTGTCCGTTTCGTGCGGGGCCTCGCATTTGGCATGCGCGCTCCGCATTCCTGGGGCTCGACGGCAAATTCAATGCCGCCGGCTTCGCGAAACTGCTTCGTTAAATCAACGTCCTCGCTAAATCAAAGTGGCCGCCGCGCGAATCGCGAGGGGCCACTTTCTCGTAGCGCCTTGGCCTTCGGTCGGGAGACCGATCAGTTGGGTAACCGCCGCGGCCAGGTACGCGTCGCCTTGTCGTTTCCTTTGGTGGCGTTTCGCGCTACCCGTCCGCAAGGCGAAAAGACAATGATTATATACACTTTTGGCGTCGACGGTCAAACAGTTCTGGATCGCTACCGTCGCTCGACGGATCGAGGCGCTTCGCCGCCGCTGGCCTGCGCCGCGCTTGCGGCTGTCCACCCTCCTCCCATCGCCTGGAACAGCGCCGCCGCGTCGGCAAGGCGCGCGGCCTGCGCCGCCAGGAGCTCCACTTCCGCCGCCCGGCTCTGGCGCTCGGCGTCGAGGACCGCCACCTCGCTCACCCCACCCGCCCGGAAAAGTTCGAGGGTGATCCGCTGGCTCTCCCGCGCGTTGGCCGCCTGTTCCGAGCGCAACGCGACCGCGAGGGCGTCGCCTTCGAGTGCCCGCAGCGTGTCCGCGACGTTCTGCAGGCCGAGCAGTACGGTCTGTCGATATTCGGCCAGTGCTTGCTGATACGCCGCTTCCGCGGCCCGCTTGCGGGCCTGCAGTTCACCGCCGCGCAACAGCGGCTGGAGCAGGTTGACCCCGATGTTCCAGATGTTGATGCCATTTCCCAGCAAATCGCCGGCGTTAAGCTGTG
Organism: Burkholderiales bacterium; assembly: GCA_020845855.1. Taxonomy (GTDB): domain Bacteria; phylum Pseudomonadota; class Gammaproteobacteria; order Burkholderiales; family Casimicrobiaceae; genus VBCG01. The sequence goes on along the minus strand of JADLEZ010000544.1, from coordinate 5,653 downwards.
AAGATGAAAATCCACCGGAAATGACGAGCTTGGGATACAGGTCCGCGGTCGCCACGCCGACATTGGCGCTGGCCTGGTGCAGGAGCGCCTCGCTCGCCCGGATGTCCGGCCGCTGGCGGACGAGCTCGGACGGCACGCGCAGGGGCAACTCGGCGGGCAGCTCGAAGCTCGCGAGCGAAGGGCCCGGCAGCACTGCCGTTGCGGGCGGCTCACCCAGCAACACGGCAAGCTGGTGCCCTGCCTGCGCGGCCTGCGCCCGCAGCGCCGGCAAGCCCGCCTCGGTTTGCGCGACCAGCGCGCGCAGGTTCTGCACGGTGAGCCAGGCGACCCCGCCCAGCCGGTAACGTTCCTCGGCGATGGCGAGCTCGCGCCTCTGCGCGGCGGCGATGCGCTCGGTGACGTCCGCTTGCGCGATGAGCGCTGCCCGGCGAATCGCGGTGGCCACCACATTGCTCGCGAGCGTGAGCCGCGCCGCCTCGAGCTCGTAGGCCTGGTAGTCGACCTGCGCGCCGAGCGCCTCGAGCTCGCGGCGCGTGCCGCCGAAGATGTCGAAGTGGTAGGCGGCGGTGACGCCGAGGCTCCACACGTTGAACGGGCCCGGGTTCGGGGCTTGCGGAAAGCCGAAGGTCGCCGGGTCGATACGCTGGCGCTCGGCGCCGGCGGTCAGATCGAACCGCGGATACTCGGTGGCGCCGGCGCGCGCGCTGCGCAGTTCCTGCGCCTGCAGCAGGCGCGCGCGGGCCTGGTCGAGCGTGGGATTGCCGCGCAGCGCGCGGTGCACGAGCGCGTCGAGCTCGACTGATCCGAACACCGCCCACCACTGCGCGGGTATGTCGCGCTCGGGCGAAAGCCGCGGCATGCCTGGCGCCACCGGCAGCGCGCCTTGCACGTAACGGTCCGTCGCCGGCGGGTCGGGGGCGCGGAAGTCCGGGCCGACGGTACAACCCGTTGCCACCAACACACAGGCCGCCGGGAATGCGAGTTTGCGCATGACGAGCTCCTAATCGAGAGTGCGGCGGTAGAACTTCACGGCGATGGCCATCACCACGAGCGCGAACACCATGAGCGGCCACAGGCTCGGCCACAGGTCCGGCCAGTCGTTGCCCTTGAGCAGGATGCCGCGGACGACGCGGTTGAAGTAGGTGAGCGGCAGGATGCCGCCGAGCCACTGCGCCCACTCCGGCATGCCGCGGAACGGGAACATGAAGCCCGACAGGAGGATGTTCGGCAGGAAGTAGAAGAACGTGAGCTGCATCGCCTGGAGCTGGTTGGCGGCGAGCGACGACAGCGTAATGCCCACGGTGAGCTGGCAGGCGATGAACAGGAGCGACGCGGCGTACAGCGCGGTGACGCTGCCCACGAACGGCACGGCGAAGACGTAGCTTGCCGCGAGCAGGATGATCGTGGCCTGGATGAGCCCGATGGCGATGTAAGGCACGATCTTGCCGGTCATCACTTCGAGCGGCGTAAGGGGCATCGCGAGCAGATTCTCCATCGTGCCGCGCTCGCGCTCGCGGGTGATCGCGAGCCCGGTCATCATCACCAGGGTCATGGTGAGGATCACGCCCATGAGGCCGGGCACGATGTTGTACTGCGTGACCGACTCGGGGTTGTAGAGCCGGTGCACGGTGACGTCGAACGGCGGCGGCGAGGCTGCCAGCGCAATGTGCGGCCCGGTCAGGTCCTTGCGCGCGACCGCCGCGACGAGCTGCGAGGTCGCCGCGAGCGCCGCGCCGGTGGCAGTCGGATCGGAGGCGTCGGCCTCGAGCAGCAGCGCCGGACGCTCGCCGCGCAGGACGCCCTGGGTGAATCCGGCCGGGATGCTCAAAACGAACTGCGCGCTGCCCTGCGCCAGCGCGCGGCGCCCCGCCTCTTCGTCCGCGAGCTCCTCGGTGATCCGGAAGTACTCGGAGTTGCGCATCGCCGCGATGAAGGAGCGGGTGAGCTCGCTGCGGTCGCCGACGATGACCGCCGTCGGCATGTGCTTGGGATCGGTGTTGATGGCGTATCCGAACAGCGTGAGCTGGATGATCGGAATGCCGACGATCATCGCGAACGTCACCCGGTCGCGGCGAAGCTGCAAGAACTCCTTGGTCACCATCGCCCACCAGCGCGCGAAGGAGAACCAGGCGTGGGCAGGCGGCTTCTGGCTCATCGCACTGCCCTCGGCGCGAAGTTGTCGGCCGCGCCCCGCATGAGGTGGATGAAGACGTCCTCCAGGCCCGTGTCGACGGACTCCATCCGGTAGTCGCGCCCGCGCGTGGCGTCCGCAAGCGCGCGCTCGAGCGCGGCGGCGTCGCCGCCGGTGACGTGCAGCGTGTCGCCGAAGGCGGCGGTCTGCGCAACGCCGGGCATCGCGCGCAGGCGGTCGGCGAGCGCGGTCAGGTCCGGTCCGCGCACCTCGAACGTGGCGAGCCCCCGCGCCGCGATGATGTCCGCCGCCGTACCCTGCGCAAGCAACCGCCCGTACGCGATGTAAGCGAGCTTGTGGCAGCGCAGCGCCTCGTCCATGTAGTGCGTGCTGACGAGCACCGATATGCCCTGGGCGGCGAGCCGGTGCAGCGTCTCCCAGAACTCGCGGCGCGCATTCGGATCCACGCCCGCCGTGGGCTCGTCGAGAAGCAGCAGGCGCGGCTCGTGCAGCATGCACGCCGCGAGCGCGAGCCGCTGCTTCCAGCCGCCCGACAGGGTGCCGGTCAACTGCCGTGCGCGGGCTTCGAGGCCGAGATCGCGGATCGCGCGGTCGACCGCGGCGCCGCGGCCGGGCATCTCGTAGAGCCGGCCCACGAAGTCGAGGTTCTCGCGGATGGTGAGGTCGTCCCAGAACGAGAAGCGCTGGGTCATGTAGCCGACGCTGCGCTTGATGGCGCCCGACTGGGTGCGGATGTCGTAGCCCAGGCAAGTTCCGGTTCCGCTGTCCGGCGTGAGCAAACCGCACATGAGGCGGATCGACGTCGTCTTGCCGCTGCCGTTGGGTCCGAGGAAGCCGTAGATCTCGCCGCGGCGCACCTGCAGCGAGAGGTCGATCACCACCTGCTTGTCGCCGAAGGACTTGTCGAGTCCCCGCACGTCGATCACGAGGTCTTCGGAAGTCATTGCAGCCGCACGCTCACCGGCTGGCCGGGATGCAGCTTGGGCGCATCGGCGGCGGCGGGCTTGGCCTCCACCATGAACACGAGCTTGGCGCGCGTCTCGTTGCTGTAGATGACGGGCGGCGTGTACTCGGCCTGGTTCGAGACGTAAGTGAGCCGGGCGGGAATCTCCGCCGCGCAGCCGTCGCACAGGATCGACACCGCCTGGCCGACCGCGAGCGACCCGACGACCGGTTCCGGCACGAAGAAGCGCACCTTCACGTTGGCGGGCGGCAGCATGCGCACCACGGGTCCGCCCGCGGCCACCCACTCGCCTTCGCGATACAGCGTGTCGTAGACGAGGCCCGCCTGCGTCGCGCGCACCGACTTCTGGTCGAGCCGCCAGGCGGCCTGCGCGAGCGCGGCGCGCGCGGCTTCCACCTGCGCCGCTTGCGCCTTGATCTGCTCGTTGCGGCCGGGCAGGCGCGCCACCGCGAGCTCGCTCGCGAGTTGCGCGACGCGCGCCTGCGCGGCCGCGTGCGCGGCGCGGCTGTCGTCGAGCTGCGCGCGCGCGATGCCGCCGATCGCGAACTGCGCCTCGTCGCGTTTTTGCTGGGTGGCCGTGCGCTGCTCGTCCACCTGCGCTTGCGCGAGCTGCGCGCGCGTCACGTCCTGCTCCGGCAGCCGCCGCCCCTGCTTCAAGTCGGCGAGCTTCGCTTGCGCGGCGTTGACCTCTTCGCTCGCCTGCCGCACCGCGGCCGCCTCGCTCGCTGCCTCCAGCGCGTACAGCGGCGCGCCGCCGGCAATCGCGTCGCCGCGCGCCACCGCGAGGCGGTCGAGCCGGCCGGCGATCGGCGCCGCGACGTTGACGAACTCGCCTTCGACGTAGCCCTGGTATCCGGAAGGCGGGGGCGTCGAGCATGCCGCGCAAAGCGCCACGGCTGGCAAATACTTGCCGTAGATGTTCATGTCCTGCGTTCCTTTCTCGCGGGCGCGAGTCCCGCGGTCCGCACGGTGCGCGCGTGCGTCTCGAGCGCGCGCTCGTCGAGGCCGGCCAGGCCCGGCAGGCGACCCCAGAGCGAGCGCACCGCGAGCGGCAGCATCGCCACCCCCGCGACCGTCACGAAGGCGAGCCGCGGCTCGATCCCCGCCGGCACGCGCCCCGCCTTGCGGTCGCGCGCGACGATGTCGATCAGGCGCAGCGTGGCCTGCGCCGGGAAGTGCTCGAGCATGCGCGAGCGCAGCGCGCCGCCGTCGCTCACGATCTCGCGGATCCAGATCGGAGGCATCCAGGGCATGCGCGCGGCCGCCGCGTACACGCGGTGCACGATCGCGGTCACGAGGTCTCGCGCCGAAGTCTCGGGCAGCGGGCTGCCGAACACCGCAGCGACGAAGCGCGCGAGCCGCTCGTCGACCACGGCGTCGAGCAGCGCCTCGCGCTTGCGGAAGTAGTAATGGATCATCGCCGGCGTGACGTCGGCCCGGGCGGCGATCTCCGCCGACGACGTGCCCGCAACCCCGCGCTCGGCGATGAGCGCGACCGCCGCGTCCAGCAGCGCGTCGCGGGCCGCGGCGCCATCGGCGAGCCGGGGGCGGCCGGAGCGGCGCCGGGGTGGTGCCTTCCTGGGCATGGCTGATATTAGTTCAACGTTTAATTAATTTCAACCAGACAATACCGATCGCGCAACCCCGCAGCGTGAAGCCGCGAGGCGCGCTTGCTACCATGGACGCCGTCGGTGCCCGCACCGGCCTTGTTGCGCAGCACCACTTCCACCATTCAGGCAACCATCGACCATGATCACGCTTTCGAAGCTCTTGCGCTCCGCCTTCCTCGCTGCCGCCCTCGCGATTTCCGCCACCGCTGGCGCCACCCCGGTGTCGGTCGACTACAGCGACCTGTGGTCCAACCCCGACGAGCCGGGTTGGGGCCTCAATATCAGCCAGCAGGGCGACGTCATGTTCGCCACCCTCTTCGTCTACGACCGCTTCGGCGTCGCGGCATGGTATTCCGTGACGCTCAATTACGACTCCGCCGGGGCGGGCGGCGTGCGCAAGTACTCGGGCATCCTGTACCAGACGAGCGGCACGCCGAGCACGCAACCCTACAACCCGGCCGATCTTAAGTATCGCGAGGTGGGTACGCTGACCGTGGAATTCGGCGACGAAGCGCATGCGCTCCTCTTCTACACCGTCGACGGGATCGCGCAGGCGAAGCAGGTGACGCGGTTGACCTTCGCCGAGAATTCCATTCTCGGGTCCTACATCGGCGCCAGCCAGGACGTGACGTACGATTGCGCCAACCCCGAGCGCAACGGCGAAGTCAACACGGACGTCGGTCCGTTCACGATCACCCAGGACGAGACCGGCTACGTCCTGAAGTTCCCGACCTGCATCGTGACCCGGGGTGTCTACACCCAGCAGGGGCAGATCGCCGAGGTCGTGGGCGAGTACAACTGCACGCACGGCGGCAACGGTCTCATCAAGTTCAGCGCGCTGCGGTCGGAACAGGGCGGCATCGTCGGGACCGTTACGGGGCGCAACACAACCTGCTCGTTCCGCGGCACCCTCGGCGGCGCCCGGGT
>JADLEZ010000543.1 GCA_020845855.1 Burkholderiales bacterium | reverse complement strand
GGCCGTGACCGCCGCGAACACCGCGTACGAGCAGGTCAACAAGGCGACCAGGCAGGTCGTCGAGATGGCCGAGCAGAACGTCGCGGCCGCCGCGAAGACCGCCCGCCCGGCGACCCGCAAGGCTGCGTGATTTCTTCCTGATTGATCGTCTCCTCCGAGCACCGCGAACCCCTCTCCTCCTCTCCTCGACGCGGTGCTCTTGGCCCGGTTCGCAAGAACCGGGCCTTTTGTTTTCTGGCACCGGCTGCCGCGGCGCGACACACTGCGCGCCGGCCGCTGACGCGCTGCGGCACTTCTTCACGCGCTCCGGCAGTCGCCCCGCTGGTGCCCCCCGGCGGCGGCGCCCGGGGCGCGGGCACCGCGCGTCAGGCGGCGACCACGGCCGGTCCCCGGGCCGACGACGTCCAGCGCTGCAGCAGCGCCTGTTCACGGGCGCGCGCCGCTTCCAGGTGGCGCTCCTTCACGTGGCCGAATCCCCGGATGTGTTCCGGAACGGAGGCTATCTCGACCGCCAGCGCCCGGTTGTCCGCCGACAGCGCGGGCAGCAGGCCGGCGATCGTGGATTCGTAGTGCGCGATCAACCCACGCTCGGCGCGACGCTCGGCGGTGCGGCCGAACGGATCGAACGGCCCGCCCCGCAGCCGCCGCATCCGCGCGAGCAGGCGGAATGCGTGCATCACCCAGGGGCCGTAGGCGCGCTTGAGAAGCTCGCCCTTCGGATTGCGGCGCGCCAGCAAAGGCGGTGCGAGATGGAAGCGCAGCCGGTAGTCGCCCTCGAACTGCTCGGCCAGCCGCTGCGCGAACTGCCCGTTCGCGTACAGGCGCGCGACCTCGTACTCGTCCTTGTACGACATCAGCTTGAACAGGTTGCGGGCCACCGCTTCGGTCAGCGCGAAGCCACCGCCCAGGCGCGCCTCGGCCGCCCGCACCAGCTCGACGAGCGCGAGGTAGCGCCGCGCCCAGGCCTCGTCCTGATAGTCGGAGAGGAAGTCGACACGGCGCGCGACGGCCTCGTCCAGCGATGCCGACAACCGGCGCGACAGCGGCAACGCCTTCGGTGGCGCGGCCATCTCCTCGACCGCGGCCGGGTCGACCGCCGCGCGGCGCCCCCACAGGAAGGCCATGCGGTTCTGCTCCACGGCGACGCCGTTGAGCGCGATCGCGCGCTCGATCGCCGCTGCGCGGACCGGCACCAAGCCCCTCTGGTAGGCGTAGCCCAGCATGAACATGTTCGCGGAGATCGCGTCGCCCAGCAGGCCCTGGGCGAGCCGCGTTGCGTCGACGAACCACGCCGCTGACTCGCCCACGGCATCGACGATCGCGGCTTCCATGCCGCCGAGCGGGAAGGTCCAGTCGGCGTTGCGCGTGAAGTCCGCGGTCGGGGTGCCGGCCACGTTGGCCACGAGGCGCGTGCGGCCGGCGATCGCGCGCGACAGCGCCTCGCGCCCAGCGGTCACCACCACGTCGCAACCGACGATCGCGTCGGCGGCCGCGGCGCCGATGCGGGGGGCGAACAGGTGCTCCTGGGCGAGCCCGAAGCGCAGGAAGCTCATCACCGCGCCGTTCTTCTGCGCGAGCCCGGCCATGTCCAGGACGGTCACGCCCTTGCCCTCGAGGTGCGCGGCCATGCCCAGGATCTGGCCAATCGTGACCACGCCGGTGCCGCCGATGCCGGTGACCAGCATCGCGTACGACCCCTGGATCGCGGGCAGCGCCACGTCGGGCAGCGCGATCGACACCGCGTCCTCGGCGACCGCGCCAGCCCTGCCCCGACGCAGCCGCCCGCCCTCGACCGTGACGAAGCTCGGGCAGAATCCCTCGACGCAGGAGAAATCCTTGTTGCACGACGACTGGTTGATCGCGCGCGTGCGGCCGAACTCGGTCTCCACCGGCTCGATCGACACGCAGTTCGACTTCACGCCGCAGTCGCCGCAGCCTTCGCACACCGCCTCGTTGATGAACGCGCGCTTCGGCGGATCGGCAAACACGCCACGCTTGCGCCGGCGGCGCTTCTCGGCGGCGCAGGTCTGGTCGTAGATCAGCACGGAGACGCCCTCGACCTCGCGCAGCTCGCGCTGCACTGCATCGAGGGCTTCGCGATGGTGCACCGTGACGTCGGCGTCGAAGCTGCCGGCCGGATACTTGCCGGGCTCGTCGGTGACGACGACCACGCGACGTACGCCCTCGGCCTTCACCTGGCGGGCGATCGCCTGCGGCGTCAGCTGCCCGTCGTGCGTCTGGCCGCCGGTCATCGCGACCGCGTCGTTGAACAGGATCTTGTAGGTCATCGTGGTGCCGGTGGCCACCGCATGACGGATCGCGAGCGAGCCCGAGTGGTTGTAGGTGCCGTCGCCGAGGTTCTGGAAGACGTGCCTGGTCTCGCTGAACGGCGCCTGCCCGACCCACGTCATGCCCTCGCCGCCCATGTGTGTGAACGTGGCGGTGGCGCGGTCCATCCACAGCGCCATGTAGTGGCAGCCGATGCCGGCGAGCGCGCGCGAGCCCTCGGGTACGCGGGTCGAGGTGTTGTGCGGGCAGCCGGAGCAGAAGTACGGGATGCGCTCGATCGTGCCGAATACCTTGCCCGGGCCACGCTCCTTCGCGTCGAGCACCGCGAGCCAGGACTCGGCGCGCGCGAGCGCCTCGGCGTCGACCACGCCGCGCGCGCGCTGCGACGAAGTGTCCGGCGCCGCCGCAAGTGCCCGGAGCCGCGCCGCGATCACGCGCGCACACAGCGCGGGTGACAGCTCGCCGGTCTCCGGCACCAGCGGCGCGCCCTGCGGGTCGGTCTTGCCGAGCACGCGCGGACGCTGCGTATCGGCGAACAGCAGCGCCTTGATCTGCGGTTCGATCAGCGCACGCTTCTCCTCGACGACCAGCACCTCATCGAGCCCGTCGCAGAACGCGCGCAGCGCGTGCGGCTCGAGCGGCCACGGCATCGCCACCTTGAACACCTTCAGCCCGATGCGCCGCGCCACCGACGCGTCGATGCCCAGGTCCGCCAGCGCCTGCATCACGTCGAGCCAGCCCTTGCCGCTGCTGACGATGCCCAGCCGCGCCGGCTCTCCGCCGTCGGCCAGGTCGGGGCGCCCGAACACATTCGCGTCGAGCCGGTTGACACGCGCGTAGGCGATGGCCGCCGGGATCTTGTGGCGCGTCAGGCGCTCCTCCAGCTTCAGGAACGGTTCCTCGGGCCAGCGCAGGTTCAGCCCGCCCGGCGGCATCGGGAAATCCGTGGGCAGCACCGGCCGCACGCGCGCGGGGTCGACGTCGACGACCGCCGCGGTCTCGACCGTGTCGGTGACCGCCTTCAGGCCGACCCACAGGCCGGAGAAGCGCGACATCGCGAAGCCGTGCAGCCCGAGGTCGAGGTAATCCTGCACGGTGGCCGGCGCGAGCACTGGCATCGACACCGCCTGGAAAATGAAGTCGGTCTGTGCGGCCATCGTCGACGACTTCGCGCCGTGGTCGTCGCCGGCCACCGCGAGCACCCCGCCGTGCGGCGCCGTGCCCGCCTGGTTCGCGTGCCGCAGCGCATCGCCGCTGCGGTCGACGCCCGGGCCCTTGCCGTACCAGATCCCGAACACGCCGTCGTACCTGGCGCCCGGGAACGCGTGGAGTTGCTGCGTGCCCCAGATCGCCGTGGCGGCGAGATCCTCGTTCAGCCCCGGCACGAAGCGCACGTGGTGCGTCTCGAGCTGCCCGCGGGCGCGCAAGAGCGCCTGGTCATAGGCACCAAGCGGCGAGCCGCGGTAGCCGCTGACGTAGCCCGCCGTGTTCAGGCCGGCGGCGACGTCGCGCCTGCGCTGCTCGAGCGGCAGGCGCACCAGCGCCTGG
>JADLEZ010000542.1 GCA_020845855.1 Burkholderiales bacterium | reverse complement strand
TACGGCAGCCGGGGGCACAAGCGCGCATTCGCGTATCTCGAGTACGGCCTGTACCAGAGCGAGGGCTTCATCGTCATCACCGGCGAGATCGGCGCCGGCAAGACCACGATCGTGCGCAGCCTGCTCGAGCAGCTCGACCCGGCGAAGGTGATCGCGGCGCAGCTCGTGAGCACCCAGCTCGACGCCGACGACCTGCTGCGCGCGGTCGCGATCGCCTTCGGGCTGCCGGCGAAGACGCTCGACAAGGCGATGCTCCTCGTCTCGATCGAGGCGTTCCTCTGCCAGTGCGCCACCGAAAAAAAGCGCGCGCTGCTCGTGGTCGACGAGGCGCAGAACCTCACCGAGCGCGCGATCGAGGAGTTGCGCATGCTGTCCAACTTTCAGTTGGGCGACCAGGCGCTGCTGCAGAGCTTCCTCGTCGGCCAGCCTGAGCTGCGGGAGATGATGCGCAGCCCGCAGATGCAGCAGCTCCGGCAGCGGGTGATCGCGTCCTACCACCTCGGGCCGCTCGACCAGGAGGAGACGCGCGCGTACATCGAGCATCGCCTGAAGCACGTCGGGTGGAACGAAGATCCGACGTTCGACCCCGAGTGCTTCGAGATGATCCACGCGGTGACCGGCGGCATCCCGCGCCGGATCAACACGCTGTGCAACCGCATCCTGCTCGCGGCGTACCTTGCCGAGCAGCACGGCATCCACAAGAGCGACGTGCAGGCCATCGCGCGCGAGATCACCGAGGAGCTCGGTCCCGACTCCGCCTTGGTGCCGGTGACGGTCGTCGCGGCGGATGGCCAACCCGGCGCGAAGCTGGACAACGCCACGCTTCACAAGTACTTCGATCACTTCGAAGGCCGCATCGACCGCCTCGAAAGGACAGTGGCTGCGGCCGTCGATCTGTTGACCCGGCTGCTGCACCCCGAGCGCGCGCCCAAGTCCGGGTCGCAGGGGGGACCGGGATGAGCCTGGCGGCGCGGGCGAAGGGGGCCATCGCGTGCGTGGTGGGTGCGCGGCCCAACTACATGAAAATGGCGCCGCTCGTGCGCGCATTCGCCGCGCAGGCAGGGTTGCCGCGCGCGGCCCTGATCCACACCGGCCAGCACTACGACGTGGCGATGAACGAGCGCCTGTTTGCGGACCTCGAGCTGCCCGCCCCCGAGGTCAATCTCGAGGTTGGCTCGGGGACGCATGCGGTGCAGACTGCGGAGGTCATGCGCCGCTTCGAGCCCCTCGTGGACGAGTTGCAGCCGTGCTGCGTGGTGGTTGTCGGCGACGTCAATTCGACGCTGGCGTGCAGCCTGGTGGCGGCCAAGAAGATGGTTCCCGTCGTGCATGTGGAAGCCGGGCTGCGCAGCTTCGACCGCACGATGCCGGAGGAGGTCAACCGCGTCGTCACCGACCAGATCGCGGACCTGCTCTATACCACCGAGCGGTCCGCGGCCGGCAATCTCTTGCGCGAAGGCATCGCCGGCGAGCGCGTCCGCTTCGTCGGCAACGTGATGATCGATTCGCTCCTGCGTCACCGGCGGCGTGCGCCGTCCCCCACGGACGTCCTGGCGAATGCGGGCCTGCCGGCGGACACGGTGAGCGGAGCAACGGGCTACGGTGTGGTCACGCTGCACCGGCCGTCGAACGTCGACAGCGCGGACGCACTTCGCGAGTCGCTTTCCGTACTCATGGCCGTCGCGCGCCGCCTGCCGCTCGTATGGCCGCTGCACCCGCGTACGCGCGCGAACCTTGAGCGCTTCGGGCTCGCGCACATGCTCGCAGGCCACGCGGTGGCGCTGCTGCCGCCGCAGGGCTACCTCGAGATGCTGGGGCTCATGGCGAAGGCGCGCCTCGTGATCACGGACTCCGGCGGCATCCAGGAGGAGACCACGGCGCTTGCAGTGCCCTGCCTCACGATGCGCGAGAACACCGAGCGCCCGATCACCATCGACGAGGGTACGAACACGCTCGTGGGCCGCAGTCTCGATCGTACGCTTGCGTGCATGGACGAGATCTTCGCCAATGGCGGCAAGCGGGGCAAGGTGCCGGAGTTGTGGGACGGCCACGCCGCGGAGCGCATCGCGCGCGATCTCGCGGAGTGGCTGGGCGTGCCGGCGGCCCGCTCCGAGGTGGTCAACGCATGAGTGCCGCGGTCGAGCCGCTGGCGGAAGAAATCGCGGACGCAGGCGTCATCCGCAACGCGCTGACGATCGACGTCGAGGACTACTTCCAGGTCTCCGCATTCGCCGGCCACATCCCGCGCGCGAACTGGGATGTGCTGCCTTGCCGGGTGGAGGCCAACATCGACCGCATCCTCGCGATGCTCGCCGAGCACGGCGCGCACGCGACGTTCTTCACCCTGGGATGGATTGCCGAGCGGCATCCCGCGCTGGTCCGCCGCGTGGTGGACGAGGGCCACGAGGTCGCCAGCCACGGTTACGAGCACCGGCGCGCGAACGAGCAGGGCTATGGCGAGTTCCTGGCCGACATACGTCTGGCCAAGGCTATCCTGGAAGACGTGACGGGTGTGGCGGTCGACGGCTATCGCGCCCCGAGCTTTTCCATCGGGCCGGCCAACGAATGGGCGTTCGACTGCATCGCCGAGGCGGGCTATCGGTACAGCTCCAGCATCTATCCCATTCGCCACGACCACTACGGCGTGCCGGACGCGCCGCGGTTCGCGTACAACGTGCGCGACGCGCTGGTCGAGATTCCGGTGACCACCGTGCGGGTCATGGGGTCGAACTGGCCGGCGGGCGGCGGGGGCTATTTTCGCCTGCTGCCCTACCACGTCTCGCGCTGGTCGCTACGCCGCGTGAACGGCGTCGACGGCCGGCCCGCGATGTTCTACTTCCATCCGTGGGAGGTCGATCCCGAGCAGCCGCGCGTCGCGGGCATCGGGGTCAAGACCCGCTTTCGCCACTACGTCAACCTCGGGCAGATGAGCGCCCGGCTGCGCCGGTTGCTCGCGGACTTCCGCTGGGACCGCGCGGACAGGATCTTCCTCCACCGTGCACTCTGATGTCGCCGGCATCGCCGCCTCGGCCCACGCGGACGCAGCGCCCGCGTTGAGTCCCGTCGCGGTGCGCGCGTTCGGCGAGTCCGACGCGCCGCGCTGGGGCGAGTTCGTCGAAAGCTGCCCGGCCGCGACCTTCTTCCACCGCATCGGCTGGCGGACGATCATCGAGGAGGTCTTCCGGCACCGGACGCATTACCTCCTCGCCGAACGCGGCGCACGCGTGTGCGGCGTTATGCCACTCGCGGAAGTCAGGAGCCGATTGTTCGGGCACGCGCTCGTGTCGCTGCCGTTCGGCGTGTACGGCGGCCCTGCTGCCGACGATGTGCAAGCCACGCGCGCGCTGGTGGCGGCGGGCGAGGCGCTGGCGCGGCGCCTGCGTGTTTCCCACCTCGAGTTGCGCAACCGGCAAGCGCAATGTCCCGGATGGCCCGCGCAAGACCTGTACGTGACCTTCCGCAAGGCCCTAGCGCGCGACGTCGAGGAGAACATGCTCGCCATTCCGCGCAAGCAGCGCGCGATGGTGCGCAAAGGGATCAAGCACGGGCTGCGCAGCGAAGTCGACGCGAGCGTCGACCGCTTCTACGAGCTGTACTCGGACAACGTGCACCGCCACGGCACGCCGCCGTTCGCGAAGGCTTACTTCGCGCGCCTGTGCGACGTGTTCGGCCAGGATTGCGACGTGCTCACCGTGGTCACGGCGGACGGCCGCCCGGTGAGCGGTGTGCTGAGCTTCTACTTCCGCGGCGAGGTCCTGCCGTACTACGCTGGAGACACCGCGCAAGCGCGCGACCTCGCCGCCAACGACTTCAAGTACTGGGAGTTGATGCGCCGGGCTTGCGAGCGCGGCTGCACTTTGTTCGACTTCGGCCGCAGCAAGCGCGGAACCGGATCCTTCGACTTCAAGAAGAACTGGGGCTTCGAGCCGGAACCGCTGCGCTACGAGTATGCGCTCCTGACACGTGACGATATCCCCCAGAACAATCCGCTCAACCCGAAGTACCGCGCCTTCATCGCGCTCTGGCGCCGGCTGCCGCGGCCGCTCGCCAACGCGCTCGGGCCGTCCATTGTTCGCAATCTGGGTTAGTCAGTTTAGAGGCCCGCTAGAGAAGCTGTCCTGAACTTGAGCAATGTACATCGGACGCCGGCATACCACGAAGGCTGTCAAGTCGCACACGCGCGTTACTGAACGGCGCGCGACAGCGCGCTGTGATCGACGCGCTACGTGCCTTTTCGACGAGGTCGGCGCAGGGCCGCCCCAAGCCGACCGCGCTGGCACGTCCGGCCGCACAGTACGCAGCTCGTCGCGAAGCGACCGCGGACACGTAGTTTGCGGACGTGGAGACTGAGTGTGGATAGCGTGTTGTTCCTGGTGCACCGGCTGCCGTATCCCCCGAACAAGGGCGACAAGGTCCGCTCGTACCACTTGCTGCGCCACCTCGCGCAGCACCACCGCGTGTTCCTGGGCACCTTCGTCGACGACGCTGCCGACCTCGCGCACGTCGACACGGTGCGGGCGCTGTGCGCGGGGTTGCACGTCGAGCGGCTGTATCCCGCGCTTGCTCGCGCGAAGAGCCTGGTCGGGCTTTCAACCGGCGAGCCACTGAGCGTGCCGTACTACCGCAACGCCGGCCTGCAGGCATGGGTCGACCGCACGCTCGCCGCCGAGCGCATCCGGTCCGCCGTGCTGTTCTCCTCGCCGATGGTGCAGTACGTCGCGCATCGTCCCGGCCTGCGCCGCCTGATCGACTTCGTCGACGTCGATTCGGCGAAGTGGGCGGAGTACGCGGCGTCGCGGCCGTGGCCGCTGTCCCGGCTGTATGCGCGCGAGAGCGCGCGGCTGCTTGCCTACGAGACGCAGGCAGCCATGCATGCCGAGCGCTCGTTTTTCGTGACCGATGCCGAGGTCGATCTCTTTCGGCGCCTCGCCCCGTCGGCGGGCGCTCGCGTGGAGCGGATCGGCAACGGTGTCGATGCCGCTTACTTCACCCCAGAAAAGGAGCTTGCGTCACCGTTCCGGGCCGGCGAGGTCCCGGTGGTGTTCGTGGGCGCGATGGACTATTGGCCCAACGTGGACGCGGCCTGCTGGTTCGTGCAAGCCGTCTTGCCGGAACTGCGGCGGCGTAACGCCGCGGTCCGCTTCTATATCGTGGGCATGCGCCCGGCGCCCGCAGTGCGCGCGCTGGCGGGCGAGGCGGTCGTGGTGACCGGCACCGTGCCCGACGTGCGGCCGTATGTGCGCCACGGCGCAACCGTGGTCGCGCCGCTGCGCATCGCGCGCGGCATCCAGAACAAGATTCTCGAGGCGATGGCGATGGGCAAGGCGGTGATCGCCTCCGATACTTGCGCGGCGAGCATCGAGGCGCGCAACGGGATCGAGCTCCTGACCGCCACCCTTGCGCAGGACTTCGCGGCAAGCGTGGATTTGCTCCTGCGCAACCCCGATCGGGCCCGTGCCATGGGTACCGCGGCACGCGCGTGCGTGCTCGCCAAGTACAGTTGGGGAGCGGAGCTGGGGCGGCTCGAACGCCACCTCGCACCCGAAGCACGGCCCGAGGCCGTTCCCGCCTGATGGCAACGACGCCGAACGCGCTGCCCGGCCTCATCGTCGCACCGACGGCGCAGGGGGGACTCACCTGGCGGTCGGCGATCGTCGCGACGGCGGTCGCGATGGCGTGGGTCGTCCTGTGCCTGCACGCGACGGCGGTGGGCATGGCGGGCATCTGGGCGCGTTCCGACACGTTCATGCACGGCTTCCTGATTGCGCCGATCTCGCTGTGGCTGACGTGGCGCCTGCGCGACCGCCTGGCCCCGCTCGCGCCGCGCCCGAACTATCCGGCGCTCATCCTCGTCGCGGGCGCGGGCCTCGCGTGGAGCGTGGGCGATCTCGCCGCGGTCGACGCGTTGTCGCAGTTCGCGTTGGTCGCGCTGCTGGTGCTCGCGGTCCCGGCGCTCATGGGCTGGACGGTCGCCCGCGCGCTCATGTTCCCGCTCGGCTTTCTGTTCTTCATGGTGCCGTTCGGCGAGTTCCTGCTGCCGCCGCTGATGACGGGGACCGCCGACGTCACCGTCGCCGCGGGGCGCGCCTCCGGCGTGCCGGTGTACCAGGAAGGCTTGCAGTTCATCCTGCCGTCCGGGCGCTGGTCCGTGGTCGAGGCGTGCAGCGGCGTGCGCTATCTCATCGCCTCCGTCGTCGCCGGCAGCCTGTACGCGTATCTCAACTACCGGTCGGTCCGCCGGCGTGCGATCTTCGTCGGCGTGTCGATCCTGGTGCCGATCGTCGCCAACTGGGCGCGCGCTTATCTGATCGTGATGCTGGGGCACCTGTCCAACAACACGATCGCGGTGGG
>JADLEZ010000541.1 GCA_020845855.1 Burkholderiales bacterium | reverse complement strand
GGCGGCGTCGGTAGACGCCGGGCTCGTTCGGGACACCGACCTGCGAGCGCCATTTCGGGTCGAGGAACCGATCATCGAACGTGGCCCGGAGTTCATCGGCGGGCCGCTCCGGGAAGGCGCATACGGCCTCTACCGCGTCGAGAACACCCATGGCGTCCGGACCGGCGCGCAGCGGTAGCGCCGCGACGAGGCGCAGCAACCAGCTGCGCTGGGCGCGGAAATGCGGCGCGAGGAACGCCCGCCAATCCTCCGGTCCTCTCGAGAGATGCTCGTCGCAGGCGGCGAGGACCGCCGCGGCACCGCCGGCTGGTACGAATAGCGCATCTATCTGCGCCGTGAACGCCACCGGGTCGGCGATCGCGTGGCGCGCGGCGGCCACCTGGCGCAGCACGCCGAGCAGTTCGGCGACGCTACGTCGCCGGGCCTGGTGCCAGGCGTCGAGATCGGCGCGGGCGCGGGCCTCCATCCGCGCGAGAAATCGGATCAGCATCGTGACGAGATCATCGAGGCGGGACGAGCGCGTCTGCGCGAGCAGGCCTGTGAGGAGCGCGTGTCGGCGCGCGGGCTTGTATTCGCGCAACTCTGTGGCCGTCAACCGGCGCGCTTCCTCGGCCCACGCGTCGATGCGCGGCGCGGGGACGTCAGCGAGGATCTGCGCGGGCAATGCCAGCGTCTCGAGCCCACCGAGCTGCTCGAGCAGTTCGTCGAGGTGGTCGCGCGAAGCGCGCTTGGTGGACTTGCAGAGCTTGGAGAACGCCGATTCGGTGGCACCCTCGGGAACGAAGAGCAACGCGTCGAGTCGCGCCCGATGGACCGCCGCGAGGCGGCTCGCTACCGTGGCGAGCCACGCCTCGGTCGCGCGCGCATTGACGGTCCCGGCGAGGCGACGCAGCGTACCGAGCGCCGGCAGTTCGTAGTGCGCGGCGACCAGCGCCTCGATGGCGCCGTTGATGAGATCCGAAAGATGGGTGCGACCACTGACGATCCGTTCCATCGTGGCAATCGCAAGCGCTTGCGCGTCATCGTCCCAGGCTTTCACGCCGAGTACGGCGCGGATCTCGGCGCGATGGCGAACCTGTGTGCGCCGCGGGTAGCGCTCGAGGCCGATGCCTTCGAGACCGGCACGTTCGGCGAGGTAGGCCACGATCGGTGGGGGAATGTCCTGCGGAAGCGCGAACCGGCCGAGGATCGGAAAGGTCTTCAGCCAGCAGAGGAGCCCGAGGCGCGAGGCGGGGGCGTGACTGCGCTCCCGAACCCAGCGCAGCTCATCGGGCCGTGGGGTACAAAGTTGACGAATCAGGGCCGTTGTCAGCGGATCGGGGAACTCGGGGTACGCGAGGCGCGAAGGACGGGGTGTCGCCATGCGGAGCGCCGCCTGGAAAAGGGGCCTCTGATGACTCGGGGCGCCGCAGCGCCGGGCGCGCGTCTCGCTAGCGCGCGCGTGGACCCGGCCGCAGAAGCCCGTCGGCGGCGTGATCCTCGAACCGCTCCTCGTTCCGCACGTACTCGCGCAGCACATCGAGGGACTTGTGGCGCGACTGATCAGCCATCTTGAAGAGGCTCGCGCGATTGCGTGCGGCGCTCGTGAGAAAGCCGCTGCGCAGGCTGTGCCCGGCGTAGCGGCTCGCCTCGAGTCCGACCCTGCCGGCCAGATCCTTGACGATGAGCGCGACGCTCTGGGGGGACAGCCGGGACTTGCCGAGCGCGTCGCCGCGGTGCAGGCGCCGAAAGACGGGGCCACGCTGAATGGCGGCGACGGTAAGCCAGTCGAGTACGGCGCGAACCGGGCCGTAGGGCGACCCGGGGACTGCGGGAATCGCCACCACTTGTCCCGCGCCCTCCTGGTCGGTCTTCGAGTGCGCGATCAGCACCGAGAGGCCCTCGTCGCGCTGCGTGACGTGCTCGGCGTCGAGGGCAACGAGTTCGGAGCGCCGAAACGCGCCGGCGAAGCCAAGCAACAGCAGCGCCCGGTCGCGAAGCCCGCGCAGCGTCTGCGGCGCTACGGCATCGACCATCCGCATGATCTCCTCGTCGACCGCGGGGGACTTCTGCGCGGGCGGTCGTTTCCAAGTGCGCCGGATGCCGCGCAGCACTTCCTCGACTTCGATCGCGTCGTGGGGCGAGGGGTGGCGGGCACCGAGGTGCATCAGTCGAATGGCGGCCAGCCGCCGACCGAGTGTGGCGGGCGCCCGGCCGCGTTTGGCTTCTGCGGCGAGAAAGAGCGCGACCGTGTGCGCGGTGGCGGGAAGCGGCTCGAGCTCTACCGCCCTGCACCACCCCTGGAATGCCTTCCAGTCCGCTTCATAGGCGCGCCAGGTGGCGGCCGAGCGGCTCGCCTTGGCGTAGCGCGCGGCGGCGTCGAGCGCGTCCTGCAGGGTCGCGGCCGGGACGCTCGTTGGGCGCTTGACGGGAACGGATGGCATAAGTGCCTCAGAATACGGCACTTTATAACTAGCGGGAAGCCGGGTTATCGGCAGTGGTGGGCCATTCATAATTGATATTATCTCTTATTCTGCAAACTCACGACCCCGAGCTCGCCGCCGCATCCCGTTCACCCGGGCATCACGCCGATGGAACACCAAGACGCTGACCCTACGCTCGAACGCCCGCGCGGAACGCTTCCCGTCGATCCGCTGCAGGCACGTGTCGATGCGGCCGCGTTCGCGCTGCTGCGAGAGGGCCGCAATCCAACCGTGTCGCTCGTGCGCGAACGCATGGGTGGCGCGAGCCCGAATTCGGTCGCTCCCGCCCTGCAGCGCTGGCGGCTGAGCTTCGCGGCCCAGCTCGGCGAGAACGCGAGTTCCGCGCTCGAGGTGCTCCCGCCCGCGGTGCTGGAACTCGTCCAGGCGCTCTGGTCGCGAGCGCTATTTGAAGCCCATCGCGTACGTGCCGATGCGCGATCCACGGCCGATGCACTGGAGCAACTGGACGAGGCCATCAAGGCGCTGCATGAGCGCACCGCGCGCCTCGACGCCCGCGAGGCCGCGCTCGATGAGGAGCAGCACGCCCTCGATCAGCTGCGCCGGAACCTTGAGGCGGCGACTACCGTGCCGCGTGAACGATCGTCGACCAGGACTACAGCGTCAGCCCCGAGACGTCGCAAGCAGCCCGGGGGCGCACCAAGAAAATCGACCCAGAAGCGCAAGACCGTGAAACCTCGGCGTGAAACGCCGAGGCCCCCGCTGCGACCCTCGTCTCGTACCAGCCGGTCCGGCTCTCGGCGTCGTCGATGAGATGGCGGACCATCCCGACTTATCCACACAAGTGGCACTCGATTACACGAATCTTCTCGCTACACCCACTACGCTCCATGCCGCACGCGCGGTCGTCATCGGCCACTTGGGGGAGGCGTCTCCGATGGGAGCGTCTCCTGGGCTTCGTCGCCCGCCTCTGCCCTGTCTCGGATGAGGGCGTGCGCACACGCGGGAACGCCGGCCGACTTCCCCTGAGTAAGGAACTGTCGCTCCCCGAATCGACCTACTCGCTCGCGGTCGGATGGTCGGCCGGTCCGCGCTGGGCCGGTGCGGGTAACCTTACAAGGCGCCAGGAGGTCGCCGTGCGGACGGCTTTCTTGCCGGACGGCAGGACGCCACGCGCCCATCAGCCGGCGCGCCGCGGGTGTCGGCCGTGCGCGGGCGGGTGCGGCGGCGGCCACATCCAGGCGGCCTGGCGACGCGGTCACGCAATTGGTGCGCTTGAGCAAGTGAGCAGACATTCCAGGCTCAGTGGTAGGGCGCCATGGGCCGTCGATCTCTTGAGGACCGCGCAACCGCGTCCGATGGCGGACAAGGCGGTATAGCCGCTCAATTGGGCACGTGACTCATCCGCGCCCACGCGAGCGGCCGGTAGCCTTCGTGGGGCACCGTCGAGTTCCCCTCCTACCATTGGATAGGTGTGCGCACGATTTGCCATCACGGAGACTTTCAAGCACGCAGCAGCTGTGCGCGATGCAGATGGCGATGATTGACGTCGCGCCATCAACGCCGAATCGGAGGGCGAGTTGCGGCGCGATCTGTGGGGGCTGCCGCGATGTGCGCGAGACGCGCGTGGTGGCCGCGCCTTCTGCGTTCGAGCGTGACGGGGGACGCAGCGGCGGACGAGCAGTGGAGCGGTCCACGGATACCCGCGCGCCAGGACGCCACGGACGTCTTGAGCAGTGGTTCGGACAAGCATTGCACCGTGGCGGAGCGGCCAGCCGATGCATATCGCGGTGAGTCTTGCAAAGCGTTGGCGGTGCGCGTGCTTCGTGATGCGCGATGGCGACTACTAAGGGCCGGTTCCAGATGCCTCGCGCCACGCGGGCGATGCAGCTTAGGACTGGTGAGGCGGGGGCTCGATGCAATCAACGGATTGGAAGTAGATGGCCAGCCTTGTCGGAATTGACGTCGGCGGTACGTTCACCGATCTGATCTACGC
>JADLEZ010000540.1 GCA_020845855.1 Burkholderiales bacterium | reverse complement strand
CGTGCGCGACGACGAGGTGATCCGATGACGCCTGCGCGCCGGCGCTTCGTCTTCGCCACCGCAGCCGGCCTGTTCCTACGCCACGCGTTCGCGCAGCCGAAAGTGCCGGTGCTCGGGGTGCTCGTCACCGACATTCGCCGCAACACGTCGGTGCCGATCCTGATCCAGGGCCTGCGCGACGAGGGCTACGTCGAGGGCGACAATCTCGCCTTTCGGATTCGATCCGGAGACGGCAGCGCGGCGGAGCTTCCCAAGCTCGCGCGCGAGCTCGCGCGTGAGAACGTCAATGTGGTCTATGCCACAGGACCCGCGGCGGTGAAGGCGATGCGCGATGCGTCCGCGAGCATTCCCATTGTTGCGCTCGATCTGGAAACCGACCCGGTCGCGGCCGGGTGGGCGACAAGCCTCGCGCATCCGGCAGGCAACGTCACGGGCCTGTTCCTCAACTTGCCGGAGTTCGCGGGCAAGCTGGTCCAGCTCATCCGGGAAGCGAATCCCGGGTCCCGCCGCGTAGGACTCGTGTGGGATTCGAGCGTGGGGACATCGCAGTTCGATGCCGCGCGCGGCGCCGCCAGCCGCCTGGGCGTCGAGCTCGTCGCCCGCGAGATCAGGACCGAGGCAGACCTCGCCTCCGCCATCGCGGCGGTCGCCGATGCGCGGGTGAGCTCCGTCGTGTTCCTGTCGTCGCCGACGGTGAGCCAGGCCTCGGCGCGCATCGCCGAGCTCGTCAATCGCCATCGGCTCTCGGCCCTGACCCCGTTCCGCGCGTTCGCGGCCGCGGGAGGCCTCATCTCCTACGGGCCGCGGTTCGACGACTTTCGCGGACGCGCCGCGCTGTTCGTCGTGAAGATTCTGAAGGGTGCGAAACCCGGCGACCTGCCGATCGAGCAGCCGACGACGTTCGAGCTCGTCGTGAACCTGCGTACCGCGAAGGCGCTCGGCATCGCGATCCCGCAAGCGCTGCTGCTGCGCGCCGACGAGGTGATCCAATGATCGATCGCCGGTGTTTTCTTGGCGCCCTGGGCGCGGCGCCAGTCGCCGTGGCGTACGCACAGGCGCGCACGCCGCCGCGCATCGGCCTGCTGACGCTGGGCCCGAACGTGATCGAACCTGCGTTCCTCGACGGGATGCGCGAGCTCGGCTACGTCGACGGCAAGACGATCGCGCTCGAGCGCCGCTCGGCCGAAGGGGACCAATCGAAGCTCCCCGCCCTGGCGGAAGAGCTGGTCCGGCTGCGTCCCGCCGTCATCGTCTCGCTCGTCACGGCCGCCTCGATTGCCGCGAGCCGGGCGACTTCGACCATCCCGGTCGTGATCGTCGCCGTCGGCGATCCGGTCGCGGCCGGGATCGTCGGCAACCTCGCGCGTCCCGGCCGCAACGTGACCGGGACGTCCGCGCAGTCGACGGCGGTGATCGGCAAGCTGATCCAGATCATCCGGCAGCTCCTGCCGCGCGCGGCGCAAATCGGCATGCTGTGGAACCCCGCCAACGCGATCTTCAATCAGCAGATCCTGGGCGAAGCGCTCACGTCCGCCGCCCGGCTGCAGCTTTTCGCGCGCGTGCTCGAAGCGCGCAGCCGCGACGACATCGACCGGGCCTTCGCCGCGATGAGCGCCGAGCGGCCGGATGCGCTGCTCGTGTTCCTCGACCCGCTGTTCGCCGCCAACGCAGGCCGTGTGGCGGAGCTCGCGCTCGCGCAGCGCCTGCCGTGGTTCGTGGGATCGCGCCCGCTCGCGCAGGCGGGCGGCCTGGTTGCCTACGGTTCCGACCTCCTGGCGATCGCGCGCCGTACCGCGGCCTACGTGCAGAAGATTCTCAAGGGGGCGAAGCCGGGGGACCTGCCGATCGAACAGCCCACCAAGTTCGACCTGATCGTCAACCTGAGAGCGGCGAAAGCGCTCGACATCGAAGTCCCGCCGGCATTGCTCGCGCGCGCCGACGAGGTGATCCGGTGACGCTAGTCTCGTCGTGCGCGGCGGCCTCTCGCTCAGGCCGCGAGCGTTCTTACGTCCAGTGCGGCGGCGGCACCGGCGAGCGCCTTGTCCTTGGTGGCGAGCGGCACACCGAGGCGCAGCGCGAGCTCCAGATACGCGGCATCGTAGGTCGTGAGGCTGCGTGCGCGGGCGAGCGGAAGCACGTCCCGGAACGCTCGTCCGGGGGCGTCGGCATCGACCCGGATATCCAGATCGCCGAGGATCCCCAGGAACGCCGCGACGCCGGCCTGGGAGATTCGCCCGCGCTTCTCGGCACCGAGCAGGATGTTCCCGATCTCCAATGCCCACAGTCCGGGCACGTGACCCGGCGCATCGCGCAGTCTATCCAGCAGCGCCCGCGCCTGCGTGGTGGCCTCGTCCTCGAAGCACCACGCGACGGCGACCGATGCATCGAGGACGAAGCCGGTCATCGCCGTCCTTCGTCGCGCAGCTTCCTCCACGACACCCGTCCCAGCGTGCGGCCCTTGGCGAACGCCTTGGCGCGTGCGATCGGATCGCCGGCGGCGGAACTGCGGGAAAGATTGGCAGGAACCAGCCGCGCGACGGCGATGCCGCGCCGGGTGATCACGATCTCCGCGCCACGCGCGACCTCGTCGAGCAGCGCGCTCAGGTGCGTCTTCGCCTCGAAAGTGCCGATTTCCTTCATACGCCGCGCCCTAACTAGTCAGATGGCTAGTTTAACACGCGGTGACATCGAAGTGATCGACACCCCCGTCCGCTCGACGTGCGGGATTGCGGTTGCGCACAAGCCATGGACGTGCCGGCGAAATGGTGCGCTACGGCACCAGCGGATTGCGGGCGCGGACGTCGGGGAAGCGACTGAAGTCACGATCCGCCGTCCACAACTCCCGCACCGCGTGCAACCGGCACAGGGCGGCGATTCGCGCATCGTGAATTCGCGGGCCTTCGACACGGCCGTCCTCGACGACGCCGCGCAACTCCGGCCAGTATCCCGGTGCTTCCGCGAGCAGCACCACGCTCGGCGACTCCAGCCACGCCTCGACCTGGTCGGTCGCCGCGGCGCGCGGCGAGGGCGGCGCGTAGATTCGCGGGTGCGTCACGATCGCGAGGAACTCGTGCAGGCACGGCCACGGAATCGCCCACGGCGCCCGCGCCTGCGCGAGCTCGGTGACCCGGGCGAGCGCCGCCTCGTGCCAGACCGAGTCCTCGCGGTGCGCATACACGAGGAGGTTGGTGTCGACGGCAATCAACCGCCGCGGCCCTCGTACGCCAGCTCGCGAATGCGCTCCCAGCTCGCGTCGGCCATCCCCGGCTGCAGACCGTGGCCGCGGAACGTCGCCTTGCGCAGGCGAAATTCGACGGCCCGCTTGCGCTCGGCGACGCCGCGCCGCAGGCCGTCCAGCAGCAGTTCGCGCAGGGTGGTGCCTTGGCGTGCCGCGAGGCGTTTCGCCTCCTCCAGAAGGGAATCGGGAATATCGACAGTCGTCTTCATACTGCGATACATATCACGACTGCAGTACTCCCGTCAATCCGTGGAATCCAACCAAGGCGACCCCGCTGTTCGTCCCCGGCCCGGCCGTGCCACACTTGCGCACCCTGCACCGGCAGCGGCGGCTCCTCCGGCGGCCTCCGCGCGAAAGAGACGATCGGGTAATGCGTAACGGCAGCGAACCTGTCCCGGCAAGCATCGCG
>JADLEZ010000539.1 GCA_020845855.1 Burkholderiales bacterium | reverse complement strand
GAGCCGCCGGCGGAATGGCTGGAGCTTCTGCGCGGACCCGTGCGCGAGCAGGTCGCCGAAACGTATCCGGATTTCGCTGCAGTGCGTCTCGGCGGGGCATGACCGCGCGACCGATCTGGACGCCTTCACCTCGTAGCGGGAGAACAAATCGGTTCGGAAACCTGGCGAGTATTGCGCGGACGTCAAGGCAGCTTGGTGGCATTGTCTGGAGCACACGCCGACCTTTTCGCCTCGGCAACCGAGATCACTATGCCAACCCGCCGGGTCAGCCTGCGATCTGGCCCAGGTTGCTGTCCACGGGAATCACCTCGCTCTCCACAGTCACCCGACTGTCATTGGGAGAGACTTGATCTTGACATGCACGCAACCTTACGTTCAAAATTCGACTGTACGTACGCAACGGCGCAATCCAGTTTCGTCCTGGCGTACGTAAGGAGAGGCCGGTGAAGGACAGCAGTCGCAAGAAGACGGTGCAATCGCTCCAGCGGGGCCTCGAAATCCTGGTGGCCGTTGCGCGGGCAGACCGACCGCTCGGCATCACCGAGCTCAGTCGTCAGTTCGGACTCGCCAAGGGCTCGATCTCGCGGCTGGTCGCTACGCTTGTCGAGCAGTCGTTCCTGACGCGGGACCCGGAGACCGCGAAGTACCGGCTGAGCATGAAGATATGGGAGCTCGGCAATGGAGCCGTGTCGCGGCTCGACATCCGCGACATCGCGCGGCCGGTGATGAAGGCGTTGAACAGCGCGACGCAGGAGACCGTCCACCTCACCGTACTGACGGAGAAGGACCAGATCGTCTTCCTCGACAAGCTCGATTCCACCCGCGCCATCCGCCCGAACATCGAGGTGGGCGCACTGCTTCCCGCCTATTGCGTCGCCAACGGCAAGGCGCTACTGGCGTTCCTGCCACCATCACGAGTGGAAAGCGTGCTGCGCGGCAAGCTGCGCTTGTTCACGCCTTCCACCATCACGCGGAAGAGCGAACTGCTGGCGCAACTCGGCGAGGTCCGCCGGCTCGGCTACGCGGTCAACCGAGGGGAATACCGCATCGACGTGTGGGGCCTGGCGGTGCCGATCCGCGACCACACCGGCTTCGCCGTGGCCGCACTCGGCATATCGGTGCCGTCCCAGCGGATGAACCAGGAACTGATCGCCGATCTGGCTCCGCGCCTGATGAACAGCGCACAGCAGATCTCGCTGGCCCTCGGCCATCGGGGCGAACCAGCGAGCTCGGACGGGTCGAGCCGGCCGTTGGGTGCGGCACGCGCCGGTCGCCATGGGCGAGCGTCTCCGGTGCTCGCGGCGGCACGGCGCGTGGAACCACTGGATAGGGGCGGGGCGTGAGCGCGCACGGGTCCATCAGGACGCTCGGTCTCGCCGTCGCCCAGTTGGGACCGGTCCATCTTGCCGATACGCGCCAGGCGGTAGTCGCGCGCCTCGTGGAGATGATGCGCCAGGCGCAGGCGCTGCAGGCTGAATTCGTCGTGTTCCCGGAACTCGCGTTGACGACGTTCTTCCCGCGCTACTGGATGAGCGAAGAGGAAGCGGTCGGGCGATTCTTCGAGAAGACGATGCCGAATCCCGCCGTGCAGCCGCTATTTGACGAAGCGCGCAGGCTGGAGATCGGGTTCTGTCTCGGGTACGCGGAACTGACGCCGCAGGGACGCCGGTTCAATACGTCGATCTTGGTCGACCGGAACGGCGAGGTGATTGGGAAGTACCGCAAGATCCACCTTCCGGGCCATGCCGAGCACAAGCCGGACGCGCCGTTCCAGCACCTGGAGAAGAAGTTCTTCGAAGTGGGCGATGTGGGCTTCCGAGTCTCGCGCCTAGGGCAGACGCGCATCGGCATGTGCATCTGCAACGACCGGCGCTGGCCCGAGACGTTCCGCGTGCTGTCGCTGCAGAGCGCAGAACTCGTGGTCCTCGGCTACAACACGCCGTCGCACAACATCCACTGGGACGAGCCAGCGCACCTGCGCATGTTCACGCACCTGCTGTGCCTCCAGGCCAGTGCCTATCAGAACGCACTCTGGATCGGTGCTGCTGCGAAGTGCGGCCGCGAAGACGGCTTTCATATGATCGGCGGGTCCGTGATCGTAGCCCCGACGGGAGAGATCGTCGCACAGGCAACCAGCGAAGGCGACGAAGTCATCGCGGCCCGGATCGACCTGGGACTCTCCGACAAATTCAGGCAGCACGTCTTCAATTTCGCCAAGCACCGCAGGCCCGAGCATTACCGGCTGATCGTCGAGCGCACGGGCGCCGGCGATCCGCTGCGGTGAGTCTCATCGGCGTGCGCGAGCATGGGCGGTCAGTCGACGAAAAGGGGGAGCTCCAATGACGCAAGACGCGTGTGATGTGGTGATCCGGGGCGGCGTTCTGGTCAACAGCAAGGAGTTGCGGCTGGCCGACGTGTTCATAAGCAATGGGATCGTCGACAGCATCGAGTTGCCCGGAAGCGGCAAGGAGGCGCGGCGCGTCATCGATGCGAAGGGCAAGTTTGTGCTTCCGGGGATCGTCGAGGCGCACCTGCACCCGGTGTACGCCGACCGCCTGGACACGCTGTCGAAGGCCGCAGTCTATGGCGGAATCACGACGCTGATTCCCTATATCGGCGCGGTCAAGGCGTGGGGCGTCGAGGGTAATCTCTGGGACGCGGTGAACTACTTCATCGAGGAGGGAGCGCGGGATTCGGTCATCGATTTCGGGCTGCACTGCAGTCTGGTCGCAGGTGATATGGCCGAGCTGGAGAATCTCATTCCGAGGATCTGCGCCCGGGGCGTCCGGTCATTCAAGGGGTTCATGGCCTACAAGAAACGGGGAATGTACCTGAGCGATCGGGACCTGCTCAGGATCCTGTCCGCCCTGAAGGCCAACGGGGGGCTTTTCTGCGTCCACGCGGAGAACGGGGACCTGTGCGATTTCCTCGAGGAGGGATTTGCGGCCGAGGGCAAGACCGGACCGGAATGGTACGGTCCGTCCCGACCCGGGATCACCGAGGCGGAAGCCACGTTCCGGATCCTGAGCTTTGCCAACGTCCTCGGCTGCCCGATGTACATCGTCCACGTGAGCACGAAGGAAGCGCTGGACGTGATCGACATGTTCCGCAACTGGAATTCGGCGTCGATCTTCGTGGAGACCTGCACGCACTATCTGACGCTGACGAACGAGGACACTCTGCGTCTCGGCACGCTCGCCAAGGTGAGCCCGCCGCTGCGCGGACGGGACGACGTCGACGCGCTGTGGCAGGCGATCAACGCGGGCAAGATCGACGTCATCGGCTCGGACACCGCCGGCCACATGCTGAAGAGCAAGGAGCCGCGCTTTGGCAACGTCTTCGACGCCGCCTCGGGCCTTCCGGGGCAGGAGACCATGTTCACGGTTACCTACGACGAGGGCTTCAACCGGCGCGGTGTGAGTCTTTGCCGGCTGGTCGAGCTCATGGCCGAGAAACCCGCCCGGATCTTCGGGCTTTATCCGCGCAAGGGGGTGCTGCAGGAAGGGTCGGACGCCGACGTGCTCATCTTCGATCCGACGAAGGAGCACATCATCACCGCAGCCGGCACGCACACCAAGACCGACTACTCGATGTACGAGAACCGCAGTGTGCTCGGGGCCCCGGAGCTAGTGATGCAGAGAGGTGAAGTGCTGCTCGAGAACGGCGAGCTCAAGGCTGCGAAGGGCCGGGCCCGCTTTCTCGAAGCGATGGGTCATTGATTTTCAACGGAGACTACGACATGTCGAAACGAATGATTAGGGTAGCTGCACTGCAGGAGAAAGCGATGCCGCGAACGAGCGTGCAGG
The DNA here is from genome assembly GCA_020845855.1 of Burkholderiales bacterium. GTDB lineage: Bacteria > Pseudomonadota > Gammaproteobacteria > Burkholderiales > Casimicrobiaceae > VBCG01. Next base: position 29,134 of record JADLEZ010000539.1, on the reverse strand, counting down.
AGAAGCTCGACCGCACACTGAAGCTGATCGAGAAGGCGTCGAAGGACGGCTGCCAGATCATCGTCGCTGGCGAGCTCTGCACGTCCGACTACGACCGCTTCTACGGAGAGAAGGACGTGAGCCTGTTTCCCGAGGCGGAGTCCATTCCCGGTCCTTCGACGGATGCCGTCGGCAAACTCACAAAGAAGTTCAAGAACTACGTGATTTTTCCGATGTTCGAGAAGGCGGCGCCCGGGATCTACTACAACTCCGCTGCGACAATCGGCCCCGACGGCACCGTGGTCGGCAACTATCGGAAGACGCACGTCGCGGGCGTGCAGGTCCTCGAGAAGCTGTATTTCCGCGCCGGCCAGGACTTCAAGGTCTGGGAGACCACGTTCGAGCCGCACGCGAGGTTCGGAACGATCATCTGCCACGATCGCCGCTACCCGGAGACTTCCCGCATCCTGGCGATGCTGGGCGCCGAGATGATGTTCTGCCCGACGGCGGCACCCGGCTATGCGGGCGGCGTGCACTGGAGCGTCGTCAATACCGCGCGCGCGGTCGACACCGGCATGTTCTGCATCTACTCGAACCGCGTCGGGCCCGAGGGCAACAAGAAGTATTTCGGCGAGAGCATGATCGTCAATCCGCACGGAGAGGTTATCGCGCACGGCGGCGATAAGGAGAACGCCGTCATCGCCGCCGATTGTGATCTCGCGCTGGTCGACGAGGCGCGCATTGCAGTGCCGACGCTGCGCGACATCCGCAACGACTTCTACGTGAAGTACTACAGTAAGCCGGGTTACGACGCCTTGATATGACGCACTATTCCGCGCTTACGCTGATCAGGAAGGCCCTGGGCGGGAACCAGGGCTGGACCCGTGCGTGGCGCAACGCGGAGTCAAAGCCCGGGTACGACGTCGTGATCGTCGGCGGCGGCGGTCACGGCTTGGCCACCGCGTATTACCTGGCCAAGGAGCACGGCGTCACGAGTGTCGCGGTGATCGAGAAGGGATACGTCGGCGGCGGCAACACCGGCCGCAATACGACGATCATCCGATCCAACTACATGATCGACGGCAACACGCGATTCTACGAGAAGTCGCTGCAGCTCTGGGAAGGCATGAGCCTCGACCTCAACTTCAACGTGATGCTGTCGCAGCGGGGGCAGCTCAACCTGTGCCATTCGCCGGCGCAGATGGACGCCGCAGCACGGCGCGGCAACATCATGCGGTTGAACGACATCGACGCGGAGCTCCTCACTCGGGAGGAAGTGCAGCGCAAAGTCCCGATCCTGGATTTTTCGGAGCATGCGCGCTTCCCGATCTTCGGGGCGCTCTTCCAGCAGCGCGCCGGCACCGCTCGGCACGATGCGGTCGCGTGGGCCTACGCGCGCGCGGCGGACCGCCTCGGCGTCGACATCATCCAGGGTTGCGAGGTCAAGGGTTTCCTCCGTGATGGCGGCAGGATCGTCGGTGTCGAGACCACGCGCGGTCTCGTGCGCGCACAGAAGGTCGGTCTGGCCGTGGCCGGGCACACGAGCCATCTGGCGCGAATGGCGGGACTTCGCCTTCCGGTCGAATCCCACGTGCTGCAGGCGTTCGTCACCGAGCCTGTGAAGCCGGTGCTCGATTCGGTCGTCTCGTTCGGCGCTGCGCACTTCTACGTATCGCAGGACGACAAGGGCGGCTTGGTGATGGGCAGCGATCTCGAGAACTACAACTCCTACGGCCAGCGCGGCGATCTACCCGTGATCGAGGAGACGATGGCAGACGTGAAGGCGCTCATTCCCCTCGCGTCGCGGCTGCGCATCGTCCGCCAGTGGAGCGGCATTGTGGACATGACGATGGACGGCAGCCCGATCATCTGCAAGTCGCCGATCGACGGCCTCTACATCGACGGCGGCTGGAATTACGGTGGATTCAAGGCGACGCCCGCAGCGGGGTGGTGCTTCGCCCATACCCTGGCGAACGACGAGCCGCACGAGCTCAATTCACGCTTCACGCTCGACCGGTTCCGGCGTGGCTACCAGATGGACGAGAAGGGTATGGGCCCGACCCCATGGGCGCACTGAGGGGGGGCCGATGCTGAGAATCGCATGCCCGTATTGCGGCGAGCGCGACCAGGTCGAGTATGTCTATGCCGGCGACGCCACGTGCCGCATGCCGGAGCTCACGGACTCCGATCTCGATCGCTGGGCGGACTGGGTGTTCATCAGGGACAACCCGATGGGCGAGCACCACGAATTCTGGCAGCATGTGCACGGCTGCCGACAGTGGCTCTTCGTGGTGCGCGATACCGTGACCCACGAAGTCAGGTCAGTGACGCTCGCGCGCGAGCGCCCCGGGGCAACACAACCATGAGCGCCGCCAAACCGTCCCAAGACGCCCGCTGCGCGGCCTCGACGAATGGGTGGATAGCACGTTGCGTCATGGAGTCGGCCGCAAGCGGCGCTCGCGGACGTACCCTTCGAGGGTCGGCTTCACGCTGCTCGCGTCTGCGCCCCTCGGAGGCGGTGCAGCGGCCTCACCCCGCGGCGTGCGCGTAGATCGATGAGCACACAGCCGTATCGTATCGAGCGGGGCGGGCGCATCGACCGCACGCTGCCCCTCGTCTTCACTTTCGACGGGCGAGCCTACAGTGGATTTGCGGGCGACACGCTCGCCTCGGCGCTGCTCGCGAACGGCGTCCACCTCGTGGGGCGGAGCTTCAAGTATCACCGCCCGCGGGGCATCTACACGGCGGGTCTCGAAGAGCCGAACGCCATGGTGAGCCTGCGCAAGGGGGATCGCCACGAACCAAACCTCACGGCGACAACTGTCGAGCTTTTCGACGGGCTCGAAGCGCGCAGCCAGAACCGCTGGCCGTCGCTCGACTTTGATGTGATGCGCGTGATTGACCGATTCTCGGCGATCTTCGCGGCCGGTTTCTATTACAAGACCTTCATGGGCCCGACCCGCGGCGCATGGATGTTCTACGAGCGATTCATCCGGCGGGCGGCCGGTTTCGGTGAACCGCCGCTCGCGCCGGATCCCGATCGCTACGAGAAGGGGCACGCGTTCTGTGACGTGCTGGTCGTCGGAGGTGGACCGTCGGGCCTCGCGGCCGCGCTGGCGGCTGGGCAGCGCGGCGCGCGCGTCATGCTGGTCGAGGATGGCGCCGAGTTCGGCGGCTCGCTGCTTTCCAGGCCCGCCGGAGGGGAGACCGACGCATGGCTCGGTGCGGTCGTCGCCGAGCTCGCTTCGCTTCCCAACGTCCGGACGATGATACGGACCACCGCATTCGGCGCTTTCGACCACCGGGTCTTCGGCTTGATCGAGAGGGTCGGCGATCACCTGACGGTTCCGATGCCTGGCCAGCCCCGTCAGCGATACTGGATTGTGCGAGCGCGTCAGGTGGTCCTCGCCACCGGGATGCTCGAGCGGCCGATCGTCTTCGGCAACAACGACCTGCCTGGCGTAATGCTGGCATCGGCGGGGCGCTGCTATGCAAATCGCCATGCAGTAGTCCCGGGCCGCAAGGTGGTCGTCTTCACCAACAACGACACCGCCTACGCCGCCGCACTCGACCTCGCGGCGGCGGGAGCTGACGTGAACGTGGTCGACGCCCGATGTGCAGTCTCCGTGGATTTCGAGCGTGCGGCGAGGCAGGCGGGAATTGCGTTGCACGTCGGATCCGCTGTCGCGCGTGCCAACGGCGGCAAGCGCGTTAGCAGCGTCGATGTGTGCGCGTTCGATCCAGTCCGTGTTGCGCTCGGAGCTGCGAAGCCGCGGTTGGCCTGCGACTTACTGCTGGTCTCCGGTGGATGGTCGCCCACGTTGCAGCTTCTGGGTCAGCGCGGCGTCCGGCCGGTCTATGATGTGAAGCGCGCGATGTTCATCGCGGAGAAGTTCCCCGACGGCTATCGTATCGCGGGCTCGGCATCCGGCGAGCTCGCTCTGCGCGAGCGCGTCGCGGGCGGAGCGCGCGAAGGCGCCCGCGCGGCTGAGGTTTGCGGCTTCGCGACATCGGGGCAGGCAACTCTGCCACCGATCGCGCTGCCCGACGAACCGGTGTCGACCGACATCGTTCCGGTGTGGATGGTCCCGGACCTTCCGGGCACGGGATACCGGAAGAAATTCGTCGATCTCCAGCACGATGTCAAATACGACGACATAGCCCTTGCGCTGAGCGAGGGATACGAATCGGTCGAGCATCTGAAGCGCTACACGACGCTCGGCATGGCCATCGACCAGGGCAAGACGTCGAACGTCAACGCGTTGGGGATTGCTGCGCAGATACTTGGCCGGCCAATAGGGACGTTGGGCACCACGACATTCCGGCCTCCGTACCGCCCGGTCGCGATCGGCGCGCTCGCCGGGCAGGAGACGGGCCTCCACTTCAAGCCGACGCGGCGCTCGCCGATGCACAACTGGCACGCGCGACACGGTGCGGTTTTTGCCACGACGGGATTGTGGCTGCGCCCTTCGTACTACCCGAAGCCCGGAGAAACTGCTCGCGATGCCTACATCCGCGAAGCCGCCGGCGTGCGCAGTGGCGTAGGCATGGTCGACGTGTCGAGTCTCGGCAAGATCGACGTCCAGGGTCCCGACGCCGCGGAATTCCTCAACCGCGTCTACACCAACGCGTTCGACACGCTACCCGTCGGCAAGGCGAGGTATGGCGTGATGCTGCGGCCGGACGGCATCGTCGTCGATGACGGCACGACGTCACGACTCTCCGCGCAGCACTACTTTATGACCACCACGACGCTCGGGGCCGGCAAGGTGATGCAGTTCCTCGAGTACTTGCTGCAGACCGCGTGGCCGACGCTTCGCGTCCAGGTGACCTCGGTGACGAGCCAGTGGGCCGGGGTCGCCGTGGCCGGGCCGCGCAGCCGCGAACTCGTCGCCTCCGTTGCCCGCGACGTTGATTTCGGCAACGACGCGTTTCCCTTCATGGGGGTCAGGCAGGGACGCATCGGCGCGATCCCCGTGCGCCTCCTGCGCGTCAGCTTCTCCGGCGAAATGGCGTACGAGGTCTATGCGCCGTCGCGCTGCGGCGAGGCGATGTGGCAGGCACTCGTGGATGCCGGGCGCGCGTTCGATCTCATCATCTACGGCGTCGAGGCACTGGGAGCCTTGCGCATCGAGAAGGGGCACGTTGCAGGCGCGGAAATCGACGGCCGGACGACGCTGGCCGATATGGGGCTCGCGCGCATGGCAAGCAGGAAGAAGCCGTTCATCGGGAGTGCCCTGATGCAGCGCGAGGGGCTCGCCGACGAAGCAAGGCCGCAGCTCGTGGGACTCGAGGCCGCGACCGGCGACGCCGCGCTTCGTGCCGGAGCAATACTCTGCGAGCCGGGACGCCACCACGGCCACGGCATCGGATTCGTCTCATCGGTGACCTTCTCGCCGTCGCTAGGCAGACACGTCGCACTGGGGTTCGTGTCCGGCGGGATGGCACGCGAGGGGCAGGTCATCGATGCCGTCTTCCCGATGCGCGGCGAAGTCAGAGCGGTACGCGTGAGGTCGCCGCATTTCGTCGATCCCGAAGGAGCACGGCTTAATGTCTGACCAGCGCTCGGCTCTGGTGGCCGTCTATCGACCCGGTCGAATCGGTACGCGGGTAGGCACCGCGGGTGTCGCAATACACGAGCGGCTCGGCCGCACGCTGGTCCAGGTTTCCGGCTGGCCCGGGACGTTCGACGCGACCTGCCGGAAGTTGGAAGCGCTCTGTAGCTGCCGGATGCCCCACGACGGGCGAACGGCGGTGTCCGAGGGAGTGCGCTCGATCTTCCGCGTCGCTCCCGAGCGGTTGTGGCTGGCCGGGCCCGAGGGCGACGAAACGCTGCGACGACTCGACGAGTCCACGTTCGGCTCCGACACGGTCGTCACCGATATCGGGCACAGCCGCACGGTTGTGCGTGTGACCGGCACGGGAGCACGGGAACTTCTCAATCGCGGCTTGCCCGTCGACCTCGATGTCTCTGTGTTTCCCGCGGACGCATTCGCGCAGAGCGTCATCCACCACATCCCTGTCCTCGTCCACGGGGTCCCCGTCGCCGGCGAAAACGTATTCGACGTCTACGTGACTAGCGACTATGCGGTGAGCTTCTGGGAGTGGTTGACCGAAGCTGCGCAGTCGTTCGGTTGCGAGGTCGGGAAACCCGAATGATGGATACCAACGCGCCGGCGCCTATCGAGACGCTCGCCGAGCGGATCGGCGCGTGGAGCAGCGCCGTCGATCTTGGTGCCGTGCCGAGCGAAGCTGTCGCGGCGGCGAAGCGGTGCATCGTCGACGTGGTGGGCGTCTCGCTTGCCGCGACGGCGCACCCCCTGCCGCGGCGGGTTCTCGAGCACGCCCGACGGGTTTACGCGCCCGGTGATTCCGGCGTGCTGGGCTTCGCAGATCGTCTTTCGTCGGTCGGCGCCGCTCTGGTGAACGGCACGGCGGGGCACGCGTTGGACTTCGACGACACGAGCTATACGGGGATCATGCACGGGTCCACCGTCGTGTTGCCGGCGGCATTGGCGGCCACGGAGGAAGCGGGCGGAGACGGTCGCCAGTTGCTCGAGGCATTCATCGCCGGATCCGAGGTCGCGTATGCCGTCGCGATGCTTTGCACGACACGTCACTATTTCAAGGGATGGTGGAGCACGGCGACGTTCGGTGCGTTCGGCGCGGCCGCCGCGGCGGCGCGGGCCTTCGGGCTCGCCGAGCAGGAGACGACCGCAGCGGTCGCGCTGGCAGGGGGCCAGGTCGGCGGGTTGAAGGCCGCGTTCGGCACCGACGCCAAACCTGTCATTGCGGGCCGGACCGCCGCCGCCGGCGTCGAGGCAGCCCTGCTGGCGGGTCGCGGTCTCACGGGACCGACCGCGATCTTCGAGGGGAAGGCCGGGTTTCTCCAGCTGCTCAACGACGGTTATGCCGACACCGACAGTCTGGCGACCCTCGGCAAGGTCTGGCGTCTGGTGCAACCGGGGATCCTGTTCAAGCAGTACCCCGTATGCTCGGGTGCGCACGCCGCTGTCGAGTTGACCGAGCAACTGCTGCGCGACAATGGATTGTCCGGCGACGACGTGCGCCGAGTGATATGCGAAGTCACGCCCGTGGTTGCGATGAGCCTCATCTACGACCGGCCCAGGCGATGGCAAGAGGCGCAGTTCTCGCTGCCCTTCGCCATCGGCATGCTCCTCGCAGGTCGCGGGCTCGACATCGCGAGCCTGACCGACGAGACGCTTGCGGAGCCACTGGTGCGCAAAGCGATGGCGAAGGTCGAGATGCGGCGGGTCGATTCGCTTCACACCGAAGAGGCTCCCGAAGGCGCCCGCGTCACGGTGATCACGAACCGCGGCACCGAGGTTCGTGGATATCTTGGCGAGCCGAAAGGGATGCCGGGGAATCCTTTGAACGATGCGGATCTGCACCAGAAATTCCTTCGTTGCACCGCGGCCGCAGCGATCGACGACGCGCGCGCACGCGGACTTCTGGAGCATCTCGCCGCGTTGGAGGACGCACCGAAGGCCTTCGCCCCCTTCCGGACGCTGCGATCATGACAGCGAATTGCCGGTGCGGAGAGCATGTGTGCGTCCGGTTGGGCCGAACCGGACATCCGCCGTCGCCGCGGGAGTGCCGGTCATGACGGACGAAAACGCCGCGGACGCCGGACGCGCGGCGCGGATACCCGTCGTCGTCATCACCGGATTCCTCGGAAGCGGAAAAACAACTGTGCTTAACCACCTGGTCAAGCAGCCCGGCATGCAGTCGACGGCGGTGATCATCAACGAATTTGGCGAGATCGGCATCGATCACCTGCTGGTCGAAACCAGCAGCGAGATGATGATGGAGCTCAACAACGGCTGCATCTGCTGCACCATCCGCGGCGATCTCGCGGACAAGCTCGGCTCGCTCGCGATGTGGCTCGACGTCGGGCGCATTCAAGCGGTCGAACGGGTCGTCGTGGAAACTACCGGCCTGGCTGACCCCGCGCCGATCATGCATACGTTGATGGTGGAGCAGGACCTGCTGGCGCGCTACCGACTCGACAGAGTAATCACGGTTGTGGACGCCATCACCGCTACGGCGGCACTCGACCGCTTTCCCGAAGCGACTAAGCAGGTGGCAATGGCTGACGTCCTGCTGCTGGCAAAGACCGATCTGGTTCAGAGGCATTCGAATGCCGGGCAGTACGCCGAACTCCTGGCACGGTTGCGCGCGCTTAACCCGCAGGCGCGGGTTCATGAGACGGTTGGCGGCGTCGTCGATCCGCAACTCATCTTCGGACCGCCCAGCGACGGAGTCGACGCGAACTTCGCCACGCTCGCCGCAGGTCGCGCGGTTGACGCTGCGGTCCGATTGCCGGCCGGCGCCCCGGTGTCTGGAGATCGCGACGCGGGCGTGCAGCGGCACGACTACCGCAGTGCCGGCATCGGGAGCTTCGTGGTCGAATTGCAGAACCCGGTCGACCCCGAGCGATTCGACGCGCTGCTGCGGGGGCTGGCGGCCGATTTCGGCGGCCAACTCCTGCGCACCAAGGGCATCGTGCACGTCGCCGGCGTCCCCGAGCGGCCGGCCGTCGTGCACGGCGTGCAGCACGTCTTCTTCCCGGTGTCGTGGCTCGACCGCTGGCCCGACGACGATCGCTCGTCACGGTTGGTGTTCATCACGCAAGGCCTCGCGCCGAACGTCATCCGCGACCGCATCCGGGAGCATTTCTCGTGATCGCGAGCGCTGCGCCGGCGGAGGATACCGCATGAGGAAGCGCTGGGGAGCTTTGGTGATCATCCCCTGCGTCATCAGTGTCGTGCTGCTGGTGGGGTCGCTGTTCGTCTTCCTCAGGGCAAGTCTGTACGCGGACCTGGGCTTCGGTAAGCTGTCGACGACGATCGACCTCACCAACTACCGGCGCATTCTGACCGATGGCTACTACCTGCGCACGCTGTGGCTGACCTGCTACATCTCGCTGATCGTCGCGGCCTGCTGCATCGTCGTCGGGTTTCCGGTCGCGCAGATCCTTTCGCGGCTGCGTTCGCGCTGGACCACCGTGCTCCTCAGCATCGTCGTGCTGACGTCGTTCATCACCATCGTCATCCAGGTGTTCGGGCTCATCATCATCTTCCGCGCCGACGGCCCGGTGAATAGCGCGCTGCTGGCGCTGGGGCTGATCGACCGGCCATTCTCGCTGGTCGGCAGCGTCGGCGGCGTCGTGGTCGGGCTGATCTACTCGACCTTCGGCTTCGCCGTGATGCTGATGTTCGCCGTCGTCCGCACCATTCCCGTCTCGCTCGACGAGGCGGCCACGGTCCATGGCGCGGGCCGGCTCCGCGTGTTCACGCGAATCATCTTGCCGCTCAGCCTGCCCGGCATCATCATCGGCTTCCTGACGGTGTTCAACCTCTGCATGGGCGCGTTCACGTCGGCGGCGCTTCTGGGCGGCGGGCGCGTGATCACGCTGCCAGTGCTGATCCAGCGCACAATGCTGCTCGACGTCAAATACGGAATCGCCGGCGCGCTCGCCGCGTTGCTGCTCGTGTTCGTGGTGGCGCTCAACCTCCTGTCAATCGGCGTGTTGAGGCGCTTTCGCGCGTCCCGCCTGGTGCTGTCATGAACGCCGGCCCCGCGAGCGCGCCCGGTCCGGGCAGCCTGCCCGGCGGAGCACGCACGCCTGCCGCGCCGCGGTGGCGCCGGTTCTCGCCGCGCAAGGCGCTCGCCGTCGCCTACATTGCCGCCGTATTCTCGTTCCTGCTCGCGCCGCTGGTCGTCGTCGTCGGCGGATCGTTCAGCGCGCCGGTCAACGACCTTGTCGTGATGTCGTACGTGCAGTTTCCGCCGGAGCGACTGACGCTGAAGTGGTATCGCGGGATCTCGAGCGAGCAGCTGCACGCGTTGGGGTTCAGCTTCGCGCTGGGACTTTGCGTCGCGCTGACCGCGTGCATCATCGGCGTGCCGGCGGCACTCGGCCTGGTGCGCGGCCGCTTCCGCGGCAAGGCGCTGGTCGGCATCCTGCTGCGGGCCCCGCTGCAGATTCCGCACGTGGTGCTCGGGATCGCGTTCCTGCAGCTCTATTACACGATCGGCGATCTTTCCGGTGTGTACATTGATGGCACGCTGTTCGGGTTGTTTGTCGGCCACGTCTTCCTTGCCACGCCGTTCGTCATCGGCAGCGTGGGCGCCGTGCTGCTGCGGTTCAACGTCCGGCTCGAGGAGGCGGCATTCATACTCGGAGCGACGCAATGGCGAACGCTGCGACGCGTTACGCTACCGGTCATCCTGCCGGGAATCTTCTCCGGCGGCCTATACGCGTTCATCGCCTCGTTCGTCGACGTCCCGGTCGCGATCTTCCTGTCGGCGCCGGGCCTGACGACGTACCCGGTTGAGCTGTTTCACACGATGGAACAGGACTTCAATCCGACTAGCCTCGCTTCGGCGTCGCTGGCCGCGTTGTTCGCCCTGATCGTGCTGATAGTGGCCCAGCGCATCGTCGGTCTCGACAGCCTGCTCCGGGCGAAATAGGGAAACACGCCGCATGTCGCGCCTTCAATGCCGTGCGGTCACCCGTGTAGCCGACCCGAGCGCTGGCGCATCGGGCCGGGCGCGCGCCGCGCGGGCGCTCGCGCAGGTCGCAGGGGCGGCGCGATGCTGACGGCGTCGACGGCTGTCGCGGCCGACGCGCTGCGAGGGCGCACGATCATCGATACGCTCAAGCGTTGCGGCGTGTCGCACGTGATTTCGGTTCCGGACATCGTGACCAGTGAAGGGTTGCTGCGACCGCTGGCCGAGGAACCGGGCATCGCGCTGATCCGCGTCTGCAAGGAGGACGAGGGCGTGTCCATCTGCGCGGCGCTGTCGTTCTGCGGCAGGCGCGCGCTACTGCTGATGCAGAACACGGGACTGCTCGACTCTCTCAACGCGTTGCGCGCGATCGGCGTCGAATTCGGCAATCCCGTGTGCATGATGGTCGGGCTACTCGGCAAGGAGCCAGAAGCGAGTCCGCGCGATTCTGCGAAGTACGGCGTGCGGATCATCGAACCGATGCTCGACGTGATGGGGGTTGCGCATTGCCTGTTGTCCACTGATTGCGACTTGGCGCGCCTCGAGGCAGGTATCGAGCGCGCGTACGAGACACGCTCTCCTGTGGTTTTTTTGCTTGGGCGCTCACCGGTGTAAGCGATGCTGATACGTGACGAAGCCCTGCGCTGCATCGCCGCGCACTACGCCGGCGAAATCGTCGTGCCCGTTTACACTAGTGCCTTCGAATGGTTGGCGCTGCGGCCCGACGCGCTCAACTACCTCGCGGTCGGGGCGATGGGACAGGCGTCGTCGCACGCGCTGGGCCTCGCCCTCGGCTGTCCGGACCGGCGCGTGCTCGTCTTCGACGGCGACGGGAGTCTGCTAATGAATCTCGGGTCGCTGGTCACGATCGGCGCCGCCGCGCCGCGCAACCTGGTGCACTTCGTCTTCCAAAACGGAACCTACGAAGCGAACGGCGGCATGCCGCTGCCGGCCAGGGGCACGCTCGATTTCGCCTCGATCGCGCGCGTCGCCGGCTATGCGCATTGCCACACGTTCGATATGCTGGCTAACCTCGACCTTTGCCTCGACGACATACTCGCGCAGGACGGTCCCATCTTCGTCGACCTGCGGGTGACGCCGGGGACCACGCGCTACCCGCAGGACTACGATCGCCTGCACAGCGCGAAGGCACGCGATGAATTCCGTGCCGCTTTGCTTGGCGCGAGCGCCGATGCCCTACCTCAAGACAGTGACGCGGGCGCCCAGTGAAGCAATACCGGATCTTCATCGACGGGCAGTGGTGCGACCCGGTGGGAGGCCGATGGTTCGAGTCGTTCGATCCGTACACCGCGCGGCCCTGGGCGTTGATCCCCGAGTGCGGGCAGGCGGACGTCGCGCTGGCGGTCGCGGCGGCGCGACGCGCCTTCGACTCTGGCCGCTGGTCGCGGATGCGGCCGACCGAACGGGGCGCGCTGCTGCGGAACCTCGGCGACCTCCTGGGCGAGAGCGCCGACGCGCTCGCCGCAATCGAGACGCGCGACAACGGCAAGCGGCTGCCTGACGCGCAGGCGCAGCTGCGCAGCCTACCGGCGTACCTGCACTACTACGCCGGTCTTGCTGACAAGATCGAGGGCGCGGTGATCCCGATCGACCGCGCCGATACCTTCAACTATACGCAGTGGGAGCCCTACGGTGTGGTCGCGGCGATCACCGCGTGGAACTCGCCGCTGATGCTGCTCGTCTGGAAGCTCGCGCCGGCGCTCGCGGCCGGCAACGCGCTGGTCGTCAAGCCCTCCGAACACGCGTCGGCGTCGACGCTGGAACTCATGCATCTCGTCGCGCGTTCCGGCCTCCCCCCGGGGGTCGTCAATGTCGTGACCGGGTCCGGCGAGGCGGTCGGCCGGCCGCTGGTCGATGCGCCCGACGTGGCGCGGGTCAGCTTCACCGGGTCGGTGGAAGTCGGGCGCGCGATCGCGGCGCAGGCCGCGCTGCAGGTGAAGCGGGTGACGCTGGAACTCGGCGGCAAGTCGCCACAATTGGTCTTCGCCGATGCCGACCTGCGGCAAGCGGTCAACGGTGTCGCGAGCGGTATCTTCGCGTCCAACGGGCAAAGCTGTGTCGCGGGTTCGCGGCTGCTCATCGAGGCGTCGGTGCACGACGCGTTCCTGCGCCTGCTCTGTGCGGCGATCCGCGGATTGCGCTTCGGCGACCCAGCCGATCCGGCGACACAGGTCGCACCGATCGCCAACGAGCCGCAGTTCCGCAGGATTCTCCGCTATATCGACATCGCAAAGGCCGAGGGCGCGACCTGCGTCGCCGGCGGCGCCGCGGTCGAGTTGCCCGCCGGCGGCTGGTTCGTCGAGCCGACGATCTTTACCGGCGTCACGCCGGAGATGCGCATCGCCCGCGAGGAGGTGTTCGGCCCAGTGCTTGCCGTGATACCGTTTGCGAACGACGACGGGGCTCTCGCGTTGGCGAACGATTCGGCACTGGGGCTCGCGGCCGGCGTCTGGACCACCGACCTGCGGCGCGCGTTCCGGTTCGCCGGTGCCCTGCGGGCGGGTACCGTGTATGTGAACAACTACCGCGGCGTCGCCCCGCAGTCGCCGGCAGGTGGCTACAAGCAGAGCGGTTATGGCCGCGAGAACGGTCTCGAAGGAATACGCGAGTATCTGCAGTTGAAGAGCGTGTGGATGGGACTCGGCGATGTGCCGGCATCGTTTGAGTGAGTCTTAGACCAGGAACACTTGTCGGCGCGATAACTATGGAGGAAGTCATGAATAAGCAATCGTTGTGGAGAGTGCTGGCGCGACTCAGTATCGGTATGCTGGTACCTTTACTGCTGGTAGGTACTGCCGCCAGCGCCGACGAGCCGCGCTTCGACGGCGTGACGCTGCGGATGGGTACTTGGGGTGCTGCGACGCGCACCACGTTACGAGACTTCGTGGCCAAGGAGTTCGAAAAGCGAGGCGGCAAAGTGGAATTCGTCGTCGGCAGCCCGCAGGACAACTTTGCCAAGCTGATAGCGTCGCGCGGCGAGCCACCCTTCGACCTGATGGATTTTCTCGGCACTATGGTTCCAGAGATAATGGGGCGCCAACTTCTCGCGAAGCTAGATCTCGCCAAGATCCCCAACGTCAAGTACCTGCAGAAAGATCAGTATAACGACTACATGGTCGCGACGTGGAATACCCAGGAAGTCATTATCTACAACAAGGACAAACTCAAGGAAATCGGTGTGGCGCCGCCGCAGAGTCTGGCCGATCTGCGCAACCCCAAGCTCGCCGGACGCGTGATGATCCCCGACATCTCCTCGGGTGGGGGCATTGAAGCGGTAGGCGCGTTCGCTTTGTCCGCCGGCGGTGACGAGCAGAATATTGAGCCCGGACTGAAGCTCATGAATGAGATACCCGACCTACGATTCTGGAAGTCTGGCGGCGAAGTGATCACGCAGTTTAAGTCTGGTGACGTCTGGGTCGCCGTCGCGCATTCTGGCTGGGCAATCCGCACGGCGCGCGCGGGTGTGAATGTGGGGACGGTGCCGGCGAACATGGGCAAGTACCAGGGAATCATCAAAGAAGGCTTCGTCGGCGTAGTCAAGGGCACCAAGAACCAGGCCGCCGCGGAGTTCTTTATCAACACCTATTTGGGAGTCGCAGCGCAGGAGGCGTTCGCAATCAACGTCGGCGTGGTCCCGGTCAACCCGGAGGCGCGCAAAGTGTTAGCAACCACACCAGTGATTAAGGATCTGGTTGTGCTGGACCAGGCCAGGATCAACAAAATGGCGAAGCTCGATCCGGCCAAGATCGATCTCAGCAAGTGGAACGACCAGTGGAACAGGTCGGTCACGCGCTAGCAGTTCGTTGGAGTTATCAACAACTTGAACGCCAGCATTGGATTGCGACGAGATTTTCTAGATGAAACAGGAAGCCTTGCAAGGCTTTTCGCGGTTTGCGCCTCCGCTACTGCGTTTCGCGACGCTATTTTCACGCAAACCGCAACTGTCGACGCACCGCTCCCGTCTATCCGCTCCCGGCCATGTTCGCCGCTACCATGAAGAGTTTCAGCAAGCGGCGCAAATTGACCCACAGCACCGACGGCGTGAATCCGTCGCGGACCTTTGGCAGGCCGCACAACTTGACCTGGTGGATCGTTGCGCCGTGCTGCTTGCCATCACCAAACAGCGTCTCGATCAGCTTGCACACCATCTGATTGACCCGATACCCGTCGTGCCGCATCGTGCTGCCGTCGATCGCTTTCGTGCTTCGCGTTTGCTGGTCTTGGTGTCGTACTCGTAGGTGTTCTGCGCGACATGGGGGGCGGCGTTGAACTCGCAGTAGGCGCCGACAAGGTCTTCGGTGTCGTAGTTCTTGTCCGCTCAACGCCTTGATTGCGTCGTGATCAATCAGACAGGCTCAATTCTAGGCGCAAGTGCTGTGATCCCAAACCGCGTCTTTCATTCCCCATCCCACGAGCCAGCGGAACACCATGTTGTACCCCAGTTGCTCGCACAGCAGGCGTTCGCTCCGATCCGATACAGTGTATGCAGTACCAATTTGCGCAGCAGCCATTCCGGCGCCACCGAGGATCGGCAATGCTTCTCGTACATCGACTCGAACAGTCTGCCCATTTCGCACAGCACCCTATTGAGAAGCTTTCGAATCGCCAGCAGCGGACGCTCCGTCGGCACGTAATCCGAGGCCTTCCTTACGATGAACAAACCTTCCTGCGTCACGTTCGCTCCACTCATTTCCCTCACCGCCTTGCCTCAATACGACGCATTGCTCAGCGCACTAACATTCGATCTCGTAAACAGAATCGGGGGGATATTTCAACAAGCCGCTCTAGGTTGGTCGTCGGGGTGGCGGGCGGGCGGACCATGACCCCGGTGCGGCCGGAGGGGTAGGGCATGTCGAACGTGGTACTCGAAGGCGTCTCCAGGCATTTCGGCGACGTCGTGGCGGTTCACTCGTTGAACCTGGAGGTTCGCGCGAGCGAGTTCCTTACCCTGCTCGGTCCTTCGGGATGCGGTAAGACGACGACGCTGCGGATGATTGCCGGCTTCGTGGAGCCCACTGCCGGCCGCCTGCTGATTGGCGGCAACGACGTGACCCGGCTGCCGCCGCAGAAGCGCTCGATCGGCATGGTGTTCCAGGACTACGCGCTGTTCCCACATTTGACGATCGGTGAGAACATCGGCTTCGGCCTGGTCGAGCGCAAGGTTCCCCGGGACCGGATCGGGGTGCGGGTCACCGAGCTGCTCGAACTGATCCGGTTGCCGGAAGTCGCGCAGCGCTATCCGTCGGAACTCTCCGGTGGTCAGCAACAGCGCGTCGCGCTGGCCCGTGCAATTGCGTTTCCGCCGCAGGTGCTGCTAATGGACGAGCCGCTGGGAGCGCTCGACCTCAAAATGCGCGAGACCATGCAGCTCGAGCTGCGGCAGATCCAGCAGCAGCTGGCGATCACCACCGTGTACGTCACGCACGACCAGACCGAGGCCATCACGATGTCGGATCGCATCGCCGTGATGAACGGTGGGCGCATCGAGCAGCTCGATACGCCGAACCGGATCTACGAGGCGCCAAACTCGCGGTTCGTCGCGGATTTCGTCGGCAAGGTCAATTTCCTAGAAGGCACGCTCGCCGGCGATACGGGCACCTACGCGGTGGTCGAAACGCCCGCGGGCCGCGTTCTCTGCCCGCGTGTGGGGAACCTCGCGATCGGCGCCGCGGTGACGGTGGCGGTGCGGCCGGAGCGCTTGCACCTGTGGCCGGAGGGCGACGGCATCGCTGGCAGGAATACGCTGGACGGCAAGATAGAGGTCCAGACCTTCTCCGGCAATCTGCTGCATCAAGTCGTGCGCGTGCCCGGCGGTAGCACGCTGCTGATGGAGAGCAGGCCGGGCGAGTCGGTTGGGCGCATCGGCAGCAGCGTGCGTATCGGCTGGAACGTCGGCGATGGGGTGGTCATTGGCAAGGCGTAGGCGCACGCGGTCGCGCCGATGATCGACCTGCGCACACTCGGCGTCTTTCTTGCGATCGGCGACTGTGGCAACTTCACGCGCGCCGCGCAGCGCCTCGGTCGCAGCCAATCGGCCGTTTCGCAGGCGATTCGGCAGCTTGAGGAGGATCTGGGCGTCGTGCTGATCGACCGGACAACGCGGCCGATGCTGCTGACCCCATCCGGGGTCGTTCTGCGCGAGCACGCCCTCCGGTTGATTCGAGATACGGAAACACTGGTCGCGACGGTGCGCGATTACGGCCACGCCAAAGTCGGCGAGGTCCGCCTTGGTCTGGTCCAATCTTTCGCCGCCGTGGCCGGGCCCGCACTGACCAGGACGTTGCTCGACCATGCCGTGGGGCTCACGGTTTGGACGGAGCTGACCTCGATCCTCACCGAGGCCTTCCTGCAGCGCAAGGTCGATATGATCATCGGTAACGATGCGCTGGACGAAGTCGACGGGCTTGTGCGTTTCGACTTGATGAGCGAATCGTACCTGCTGCTCGCGCCGGCGGACGTCGCGATCGAATCGACCGACGCGGGCCTCGAGGCGCTCGCCCGCAATCATCCGATGATCCGCTACCGCCCGCAATCCTTTCTCGGCGGGCAGATCGAGCAGCAATTGCTCCGCCGCAACGTGCACCCGACGCGGCCGGTCTCAGTGGACATGAGCGATAGCCTGATCGCCATGGTGGCGGCGGGGATCGGCTGGGCCAGCACGACGCCGCTGTGCCTGCTGCAGGGACGCGTTTTTCTGTCGAGAATCAACGTCGTGCCATTCCCCGAGCCGCGTTTTTTCCGCCGCTTGACCCTCGTCGCGCGCAGCGGCGAATTCGGCGCGCTGCCCGGGCGACTCGCTCGTGTGGCAAGTCACATTCTGGCTACCGAAGTGCTCCCAGAATTGCGCCGCCTGAACCCCGCAATGGGTGACGCGTTGAGCGTCAGGGTGCGACGCGATCCTGCGGACACCTCCACGGCACCGAGTCGACGGCAATGACCGGCCTGGATGACGAATCAGACGATCAGGCAGCAGAACGGCAAGCGCTCTATTACACGCGCTGCCCAGTGCCG
This sequence comes from Burkholderiales bacterium, assembly GCA_020845855.1. Taxonomy (GTDB): domain Bacteria; phylum Pseudomonadota; class Gammaproteobacteria; order Burkholderiales; family Casimicrobiaceae; genus VBCG01. The sequence continues at coordinate 11,587 of JADLEZ010000539.1, read as the reverse complement.
ACGGCCACCGGCATCGCGCTCGACCATGGAATATTCGACCAACTCTACGCAGGCACGCGGTACGCACTGCGCGACATCGCCGAGGCCGGCAGCGAGAACACCGCGGCGCATTACACGCACTCGATCGACCGCTGCTTTCGGGAAGGAGGCGGCGCGCCGCCAGTGTGGGCACGCGCCGGCGGCGCCCACACCCTGCTCCTAGGCATCACGTTCATGGAGGAGACGCTGGGGATTTTCGTGCGCGACGACGACCCAGCGCTGGGTGTCGCGGATCTTGCCGGGCGCCGGGTCGGTCTTCCGCTCTGGTCGGGGCTGGTTTTCAATTTCTGGCGATTCGCCGCAGAGAAGGGTTTCCACTCCGCGCTGCGTCTGCATGGGATGCGGGTGACCGACGTCAACGCTGTCGATGTCATCGAGGGCGGCGACGGCGACGCCGACAGTACCGGAGACGGCATACTCCGGAGTGGCGAACGCGCCTGCCGCTACCGGGGTCAGCTCCAGGCGCTGCTCGCAGGGCACATCGATGCGATGTTCGGCAAAGGCGCAGAAATCGCACCGCTGGAGCGCGAGGCGCGAGGACGGATCCGCCTGCTGTTCAACGTGGCGACTTCCCCGGATATTGGCGACCGCGTCAACAATTCGACGCCGCGCCTCGTCACGGCCGGTGCCCGGATGGTGCGCGAGGAACCCGACGCGATAGTTCGCTACCTGCAGGGGCTGCTGCGGGCAGGACGTCTGGCGGCGCGACATCCCGACCAGGTGCGTAGCGCTATCGCGCACGACTGCGGAATCGACTCCGAACTGCTCGACCGCTGGTTGCAGCCTGGCTTCACCCAGCGCCTCGTCCCGGAGATCACGCCCGAACTCCTAGGTACGGTCGAAATGCTGAAGTCGTTCCTGTTCGAGCGCGGCTACATCATTCACGACTTTGCGCTTGAACAGTGGGTTGATGCGGAACCGCTGCGCGAGGCCCTCGCACGCGAGGATGGCGCATCACGTTGATCCCTGTTTGCAGCGATTTCGCAGTCTCGCAGTAGCATTAATTTGCTTGATGGTGCGCTCGCGATTAACTTATGGTCTTGAAATTCAGTTTGAGTTTCAACAGCAGACGTTTATGCTGAAAGCCCTTGCGATCGTCTAACTTGGCACGCCGCGCAATCCCCACCGCTTTCCACATCGAGCAGAAGAGAGGAACAACATGACGCAGGACTCCAAGACACCATTCAAAGAGCTGTCCGACCGACTGGTGAGTGCGCTTCACCTGGAATCGGTGCCGGTGGGCGTCATGTTCATGATGCACAAGCCCGAAGGGATTCCGCAATACGACCGCGGCACGCTGAAGGGCTGCCAATTCCTCGACGTCGCCCGTTTCGAGAAGCGGGTGTTCTACACCGACGTCGAGAATAACCGGGACTGCAAGAACGGCAGCCATTACTTGGGTTTTACCCCTCCGTTCGAGGGCCAATACTCGGGCGAATGGCCGGCCGGCGACTGGCCCGACAAAGGGCGTGCGATCGTGCGTACGCCGGTCGCGTTCCGCCGCAACCTGCCGCACTACCACATTGTGCCTTCCGGCACGGTGAGATACATACTGTTCGGTCCGCTCGACAGCTTTCCCTATGACGCGAGCCATGGCGGCGGCGTCATCAATGTCTTCTGCACGGCCAAGGCCGGACTGTTTCTCGCCCGCGCGGCGGATTACGAGGCGGGTGGGGCGACCGAGGGGACGACGGGCCCATCGACATGCTCGATGGTCATGTCGAAACCACTGATGACGGGCCAGGTCCACTACACGCTGGGCTGTTTCGGCTTCCGCCAGTTCGTCAAGATCAAGCCGGAGGAAGTGATTTTCGGCATTCCGTTTGAACGCTTCGAGAACGTAGTCGAGAATCTGGAGCTACTGCTCAAGCGCCGAGGAGACTTGGTCGAATTGCTGGCCGAGCCCGTGGGTACGCCGCACGTCGCGACCGAGCGTGAAATCGCGGTTCAACGCTCGCCGGGCGCGATCCTGCGCTGAGTCGACGCCCGAGTTGCCACCTTGAACGATTGGGCCACCCCGATGAAAGCTGTGCAGCACCGTCATGTCGGCACGCGTACTCTGCGCGGTGATGCCATTGACAAGGTCACAGGCACCTGGAGCTACGGCATGGACTTCGCGCTCCCGGGCATGCTGTACGCCAAGGTGTTGCGCTCGCCATATCCGCACGCACGGATCGTCTCGGTCGATACCAGGCGTGCCCGAGCGCTCGCCGGCGTGCGCGCGGCAATCACCGGTGCGGACTTGCCGTACCTCTTTGGTTCGGCAGTTCGCGACGAGCCGTTCCTCGCGCGGGGAAAGGTCCGGTATGCTGGCGAACCGGTCGCCGCCTTGGCCGCGATCAGCGAAGAGATCTCGCGCGAGGCGATCGACCTGATCGACGTCGAGTACGAAGAACTACCCGCCGTCTTCGACCCACTGGAGGCGATGCAGCCCGGCAGCCCCTTAGTGCACGAGGATCACACCGCCTACGAGATGGAAGGGACGTTCACGCGCTGCACCGGCACCAACATCATCGGGCACACGAAGCTCAGGCGGGGCGACATCGAGCAGGGATTCCGAGATTCCGACTTCGTCTTTGAGGATATCTTCACCACGCAGTACGTCCAGCATTGCTCAATGGAGGCGCATGTAAGCGTCGCGCAGGTCGCCACCGACGGTGCGGTGACGGTCTGGTCGAGCTGCCAGTCGCCGTACAACTTGCTACGCGACCTGTCGAAGGCGCTGGGTCTGCCATACAGCATGGTGCGCGTGATCGCCACTGGCGTGGGCGGGGCCTTCGGCGCCAAAATGTACCTGCGCAGCGAGCCGCTGACCGTGGCGCTCGCCATGCGCACCGGCGGCAAGCCGGTTAAGTACGCGCATATGCGCGACGAGGAATTCATTGGTGCGGTCGTCAAGCATCCGGCCCACCTGACGGTCAAAACCGGCGTCAAGCGCGACGGCACGCTTGTCGCACGCAAGATGACTGCAGTCTACAACACCGGGGGGTATGCCGACGCCGGGCCACAGGTGGCACGCAACGCCACGTTCAGCGGCACCGGCCCCTACCGGATACCCCACGTCTGGATCGACAGCTACAGCGTCTACACCAACAACCCGATCGGCGGGGCGTTCCGGGGATTCGGCGTGCCGCAGGCCACCTGGGCGCACGAATCGCAGATGGACATGATTGCGCACCGGCTCGGCATCGACCCGGCGGAAATGCGGATGCGAAACCTGTATGACCTCGGCGATTCGACCTGCACGGGCGAATTGCTGTACACCAGCGTCGGCGTCAAGGACACGCTGCGCCGCGCGCTCGCGGTGTCGGACAACGCCACGCCGCTGCCCGCGCCCGCGAGCCCGAAGCTCGCGCGCGGTCGCGGGCTCGCCACGATGCATAAGCTCACGAATACGCCAAGTAATTCGAGCGCCATCGTCAAGATGCATCAGGACGGGACGATCAATCTTTTGTGCAGCAGCGTCGAGCTCGGGCAAGGGATCTATACCGTATATCGCCAGATCGTCGCGGAGCGTCTGGGCGTTCCGATCGAGCACATCAGGATCGGGCCCGCCGACACACACTACACCCCCTACGACCAGTCGACGAGCGGCAGCCGGTCGGTTTTCCACATGGGCAACGCGATGCTGCGTGCCGCCGACGATCTCGCGTACAGGCTCTGCGTTTTCGCCTCGCCCCTGCTCGGCGTACCCGTCGAAGGTCTCGAGTTTCGAGATGGCGGCGTGGTACCTACGGGGGGCGACAGGCTCATTACAGCGAAGGAGATCATCGAGAAGACGTTCGGAGCGCGGGGAAGCACGGTGCAGGGCGAAGGCCGTTTCGCACCGCCGGGAACGCAGCCGCCGGATAAGGAAACCGGTCAAACTGCCAAGATGTCCGCGTTCTGGATGTACGCCACCCATGTCGCCGACGTCGAGGTCGACGTTGAAACTGGGCAGGTCAAGGTGCTTAGGATGGTCGCCGTGCACGACGCCGGCACGATTATCAATCCCGATGGCGCAGAAGGCCAGATCGAAGGTGGCGTGGTCCAGGGACTCGGCGCGGCGCTGTGCGAGGAGATGCTCGTACGTGATGGCATCGTCACCAATCCGTCGTTCGCCGAGTACAAGATTCCGACGGCGATGGACGTGTCGGAGATCGTGCCCGTACTGGTCGAGGCGCCGCACGCCGACGGGCCCTACGGCGCTAAGGGGCTGGCCGAACCAGCCCTCGCGGCGAGCCCGCCGGCTATTGCCAATGCGATTTTCAACGCCACCGGCGCACGCATCACCAGTCTGCCGATCACGCCAGAAAAAGTGTTGCAGGCGCTACGGCAGATCGTCAAATGAGCATCCTTCCCACCACAACCCACGGCAACGAGGCAGACAAATGACGCAGCGATTGTTGCTGACGGTCAACGGTGTTCAGCATGAACGCGACGTGCCGGACCATCGTACGCTTTATCAATTCCTGCGCGAAGATCTCGATCTTGTCGGCACCAAGGACAGCTGCCGGCAGGGCGTCTGCGGTTCATGCACGGTTCTGCTCGACGGCGTCCCGATTCGCGCTTGTCTCGCACTGGCGGTGCGTTGTGACGGCCGGGAGGTGACGACGGTCGAAGGCTTGGCGACCGACGGCAAGCTCGACCGCCTGCAACAGGAATTCGTCAATGCCGGTGCCGTGCAATGCGGCTATTGCACGCCGGGCATGTTGATGATGGCGACTGCGCTGCTAAGGGAAAACCCCGCGCCCAGCGAACTGGAAGTGCGCGAGGCGCTGATCGGCAACCTCTGCCGCTGCACAGGGTACACGCGCATCGTCCGCGCCGTGCTGGCGGCGAGCACAATTCCAGAAGCGCGGCCCGTGGATCCGGCCCGCGAAACCGCATGAGCCTGCCACGCTTCAACTATTGCGCACCGAAATCCGTTGGGGAGGCGGTCGCGCTGCGCCAGAAGTTCGGCGATGAGGCAATGCTGATGGCGGGAGGCCTCGCCACAGTAATCCTGCTGCGCGAGCGCATGGTGGCCCCAAGTGTCGTCGTGAGCCTATCCGGGATTCCCGAGCTTCACCGCGTCGAGGCCAATGGCGAGCTATCGATCGGTGCGATGGTGACGCATAGCGAGGTCGCACGCTCGGCGGTGATCCGGAATTGGGCGCCGCTGTTGGCCGAAGCCTGCGGGCGCGTCGGCTCGCCTGCGATCCGCAACATGGGGACGCTGGGTGGCAACTTGAGCCACGGCGACAGTGCGTCTGATCCGGCGCCGGCGCTGCTGGCGCTGGATGCCGAGGTGATCATAGCCGGACCGCAGCGGGAGCGCCGAGTGCCACTGCACGAATTCTTCCGCGGCACGCTGACCACCGCGCTCGACGGCGACGAACTGCTTGTCGCCTGCATCGTGCCACCGGCCGTCGCCGGCACTCGAGGCCGTTTCATCAAGTACACAGCCACGACGGCGGAGGCGTTCGCGACTGTGACCGTGGCGGTATCGATCACGCTGGACGGCGCGAAAACCTGCACGCGCGCGCGCATCGGCCTGGGCAGCGTCGCTCCTGTGCCGCTGCGCGCCACCGCTGCCGAAGAGCAGCTGCACGGTCGGAAACTCTCGGCCGAACTCATCGTCGAAGTCGCCGCGGCCGCCGCGGCCTGCACCGATCCGTCCTCCAACGGCCAGGGCTCGGCCCAATATCGCCGCGAGATGACTGGGGTCTGGGTCCGACGCGCGCTGGAAGATCTTGCCGCCTGACAGCAGCTTCGCCCGTTGCCGCGGTAGGTGAATTTCCACGGGTCCCCGGACCCAGGAGAGGTGAAGAGCATGGCAAAGAAGGAAATCAAGGGGGATTGGGTGCTCGGATGGCCCGATCGCAAGCGACCCCGTTCCGAATTCTACAAGGATACAGAGGGGCGCGTGGTCGGGTCGCGATCGCCGTTTCTCGATCTCGAGGGGCTGATCACGCCCACAGATGCCGCTTTCGTCAATGCCCAGGTGCAGATGCCGGAGCCCGTGCATCCGGACGAATACAGCTTCTCGATCTTCGGCGAAGTCGACCGGTCGATGGAATTTTCGCTAGAAGACGTTCGTAGGCTCCCCGGTCGCACGGTGCGTGCGGTAATCGAATGTGCCGGCAACGACGCAGATTTTTTCGACTACCTCGCGACAGGGGCCATCGGTGAAAAACCTTCGTTCGAGCTCTCGGAGAATGACGGCATCCACTGGCGGCTCTCTGGCAAGAAACGTGAAGGCCCGATTGGGGACGCAGCGACGCTACTGAAGTCGATTCCCAGCACCTGCATGGTGACTGGCGGCGAGTGGACCGGTGTGCCGTTCGCCGAAGTCTTGCAACGGTCCGGGATCAGGCCCGGTGCGGTGGCGGTGCGGCTCGAAGGGTGGGATCGCGGCCGTCCGGACCCGATCCTGCTCTATCGCTCCGCAGCACGCACTGATTTCAAGCCGTTCGATCCTGGCGTCATCAACTACGACAAGGGCCTACCCATCGAAAAGGCGATGCATCCAGACACAATCCTTGCCTGGGCCCACAACGGAGAATATCTGCAGCACGTGCACGGCGCGCCGCTGCGTCTGATCGTTCCCGGGTGGGCAGGCAACTGGTGGGTCAAGTGGATCCACACGATCGAGGTTATGGACCGCATGCCGGACTGCTACCACCAGACGCACTACTTCGTCTCAGGCAAGTCGCCGGAGGATCCAAACAAGAAGATGATGACCGCGCTTGGCGTCAAGAGCATGATTACCGAACCGACAGACGGCGACTCGCCGCTACCGGTGGGAGAACAGGTGGTCCGCGGCCTCGCTTGGAGCGGAGAGGGCGAAATAACGCGAATCGAAGTGAGCCTCGATGGTGGCGCGTCCTGGCAGGAGGCGCACATCGAGTACGCGCCCGACCGATGGCTGTGGAAGCGCTGGTCGTTCCGCTGGCGGGCGGACAAGCCGGGGCGCTTCACGATCATGGCGCGTGCAACCGATGAGAAGGGCCGCAAGCAACCGCAAACGGAATGGAATTTCTTGCGCAAGCACTTCGACGGTATTGTGCCGGTACACGTCACCGTAGAATGATCCGCAGGTGAAGATCGTCGCTTGCGTGAAGGAGATTCCCGATCCGGAAATCGCGCCCAGCGTTTTCTGCGTCGACGAGCAGGCGAGAAAGGTGACACCACTTTCGGGAACGCGATCGGTGATGAGTCCGTTCGACGAGCAGGCGGTTGAGTTGGCGCTCCGTATCAGGGACGCACGGGGCGAGGTTACGATCGCGCTCCTCTCTCTTTGTACCGAGACTGCTCGGGCGACGATCAAGTACGGGCTTTCACTCGGTGCGGACGAAGCGTTCATGCTCGTCGACCCCGCGTTCGACGATGGCGACAGCTACACGACCGCACGTGCGCTGGCATCCGCCATTGAAAAAATTGGCGGTGTCGACCTCGTCCTCTCAGGCCGCCAAGCTGCCGATAGCGATGCCGGTGTCGTTGGCTGCGGTATCGCCGAACTCCTCGGGTATCCAGCGGTGACTTTCGCGATAGACATCGCTGTTGCCGACGGAGTCCTCGTGGTCGATCGGGTGCTCGGCGACAGTTCGGAAACGGTAGAAACGCCCATGCCCGCGGTAGTGACCGTTTCGCACGAGGTCGGCAAGGTTCGTTATGCGAGCCTGCGCGAGACAATGAAGGCTGCCCGCAAGCCGGTGACGGTGTGGACCGTCGAGGACCTGGGGCTAGATCCGTCCGACGTTGGTGCACGCGGCGCACGCCGCGTTCTCAGGCGCCTCTACGTTCCGGTTAACAACGAGCAATGCGAATACATCGCCGGAGAAACGCCCAAGGAGTTGGCGGGAAACCTCCTCGAACGACTTTCCGCAGCGAGACTCATCTAGGCGCTGGCCCGGCAATGTCCGCGCGCGCGAATCCAGTGAAGAATTCGTCCAGTTTCTTCGTAATTTGCGAGGTCGTCGAGAATCGTTTCCTTAACCTCAGTTACGAGGCGCTGGGACTGGCGCGCACATTGGCCGATTCCGTGGGTGGGACGGTTCACGCCGTCCTCGTGGGCAGCGGCCTCGGCGGGCTCGGCGAGGACCTGATTGCCCATGGTGCCGACTCCGTGTTTGTTATCGACGCGCCGTTCCTAGCCGAGTACCAGGCGGATGCATGGCTACCGGATCTCGCCGCCTTGATTGATCGGGTCCGGCCGCGTGCCATCATAGTTGGACATACGGCGCTCGGGGCGGAACTGGCCCCTCGATTGGCATTTCGCCTTGGCACGACTGTCGCCACCGGCTGCAACAAGGTCTCCTTTGAGGGCGACGACCTGCTTCTCACTCGCCCCTGCTACGGCGGCAAGGCCGAAGAGGTCGTCTCGCTGCGGACCGCGCCGGCGTTGTTCACGATTAAGTCGAAATGCTTCGAGCCCATCGCGAAACTGGAAAGTCGGAGCGGCGCGGTGATGCGGCTCGATTCAGTCCTCGACCCGGCAAGCGTGCGCACGAAGATACGCGAGACTCGCCACGGCGCAGACGATGGCGCACTGCTCGAAAGCGCGCGCACCGTCGTCGCCGGAGGCGGCGGCATGCAGAACGCCCTCGGCTTCGAGCTCGTCACGCGGCTTGCGGACTCTTTGGGCGGGGCGGTTGGGGCAAGCCGGGTCGCGTGTGATTTGGGGTGGTGCCCGCCTTCACGTCAGGTCGGCCTCTCGGGAAAGACGATCGCTCCCGAGCTCTACATCGCCATCGGCATCTCGGGAGCTGGCCAGCACATGGCCGGATGCGCGAATGCAAAAAATATCGTCGCGATCAACACCGACCCCGATGCGCCAATTTTCCGGTATGCGAGATACGGCATCGTCGGTGATTGCCATCAGGTGATGCCGGCGCTGATCGACGAGATCGCGTCGTTTCGAAAGTGACAACAATGCGTGCGCTAAGAAAAATTTGTGTCCAATACGACCCCGCCGGCCGGACCCCGCGTGCGAACACCGAAAAGCATCCAGACAGGCGCGCGTTCTGTGTAGGCTGGAGGCGATCGTCGCCGTTCGTCGCGGCCGTCGGGACAATCGAGAGGGGAGATCTAAGATGGAAATGCTGGGAGAGCGCCTGATCGGTGCGCCCCGTCAGGTCATATGGGATACCCTGAATGATGCCGCGGCGCTGAAGCGCTGTCTTCCGGGATGCGATCGCCTGGAAAAGGTCTCGGACTCCGCATTCGAGGCGACGATCACGGCAAAGGTCGGCCCGGTGAAGACGACGTTCGTGGGGTCCGTCACGCTTTCTGACATCAATCCACCAAGCGCATATACGATTTCGTTCGAAGGCAAAGGAGGCGCAGCCGGATTTGCCAAGGGTTCAGCAAAGGTGCAGCTCGCCGACCGCGACGGCGGCACGCATCTGCAGTATGTCGTTGCGGCAAGCCTCGGCGGAAAGCTGGGGCAGATGGGGTCCCGCGTAGTCGACGGCGTTGCCCGCCAGATGGCGGACGATTTTTTCGGCCGATTCGCCGATATCGTCACGCCGCAGGCGATTGCGGAGAGGCAGGCCATCACGCCGTCGGCAGGGTTGCCAGAAACCCGAATTTCCCCGCTGCAGTGGGCGCTTGCCGGGCTTGCGGTGATTGTATTGGCGATCATCGCGTTCCTAGCAGTGGTTCCGAGGTGAGCTAACTGTAGAAGATCGGCTAGAATGGACGTTTACTGTTGCCCCTCGTTTCTTACAAGGAATTCCCATGACCATTTCCATGTTTCAGGCGAGTGTTCCGCGATTCGTCAACATACTTGGTAATCTGTCGAACATCCTCGACAAGGCGCAGTCCCATGTAGACGCCAAAAAGCTCGACCCCGCAACACTGACTGCCTATCGCCTGTTCCCTGACATGCTGCCCATGACGAAGCAAGTCCAGATCGCATGCGATACAGCCAAAGGCGTGGTGGCCCGCTTGGCCGGTGTGGAGATTCCGGTGTACGAGGACAATGAAAAGACCCTGGTCGACCTAAAGGCGCGCATCGCAAAGACAATCGCCTTCATGCAGACGTTGACGCCGGCGCAGATTGACAGCACCGAAGACAAGGAAATCGTAATCAAGCGCGGCGACAAGGAAACCCACTACAAAGGCATGCAATTCCTGCTTGGCCATGCACTACCGAACTTTTATTTTCATGTTACGACCGTATACAACATCCTGCGCCACAACGGCATCGAAATCGGCAAGCGCGACTACTTGGGTAATCCTTAGTATTACTGTGTTACTGAACTCACTGACTGAGGCAGACGGCAGCCGACGGCGTGAAAAATTTGGCGAGAATATTTTCAACATGACTTTAGGGCGAAGCAGATCCCGCGACGAATCGATGAACGGTGGTAACCAACCCACGAATAGGAGTCTGATTCATCGGCGCCGCATCGGTCGTGTCGTTTCACCGAATCGATTTGAAGAACCTTGAATCGCAGCGCTCTTGACAACCTGTGCAACCATAGGAGTTGTTTGTCGTGATTCGACCTCCATCCGCAGCCGTGCATTCTCGACCGGACTCGCGGCAGTTCCATCGGTTCCGGGGTCACGAGCCTGGCTCCAGGCGGGTGTAGCTTGCCGGCCTTCGCCAACTTGACCCAATTGCGCAGCGTCAGCTTAACCAACTCGAGAACACGTGCGACGGCGCGCGCCGTCTCTCCAGATTTCACTCGCTTCACGGCCAGCTCCTTGAACTCGACCGTGTATTCCTGCTCCGGTATCTTGAACATTCCAGCGTTCCGTTTCGCCTTTCTTATCCCAGCCTGCTTGGAAGACGAAATTTCGGCGGAACCTTACTTCGGCAGAAGCGTTCGCCACGGTGACCGTGGCAATGTCGATCGTGCGCGATGGGGTAAAGTTGTGAACGGATGCGCACATCGAATTGGGCAGCGTTGCGCCGACGCCGCTCCGCGCAAGGGTAGCCGAAGTACTATTACGCGGCCGCATGCTGACGCGCGAAGGCATTGCCGATGTCGCTGCGTCCACGGCGGCAAGTACGAACCCATCATCGAATGGTCAGGGTTCCACCGATTGCCGATGCGAGATGACCGGTGTCTGGGTTCGCCGTCTCCTGGAACCAATTTCCGCAAAATGATGGCACCGGTGACGGCTTCCTCACGTTGCCGATGCTGCGCGGTCATTCGGCGATGCACACGGACTTCGAATCGTTCAACAGATAAGACTTTGCTCCAGCGCTTGTTTTTTGCCGCGAAGGACATGCGAAGCAGGGGTCGGTCCCGAAGGTGGACTCCATCAGCGCGACAGGAGTCACGCCGCTGGGGACCTATCGATGCGGTGGATTGACGGACGTCATCACCGGCATGGCGGTGTTTGCGTTCAACCGCAATGCGGTGCTTTCATGCGGGCGAGCGTGTATTCTCGCCACGCGGTCGCGGATTTCGCGGCAAATAATCTTGGTCGCACATGACTTCAGGGCCGATCTGGACGCCTTCGCCTGAGCGCATCAAGGGGGCGAATATCACTGCGTTCATCGCCGAGGTGAACCAGCGGTGGGATCGGTCGATCGCGGATTACACCGGTCTGCATGCCTTTTCAGTCGAGG
>JADLEZ010000538.1 GCA_020845855.1 Burkholderiales bacterium | reverse complement strand
TCCGGCGACCGTATCGGCGTTTCGGATCGATGGCAACTGCGGCGTGACCTTGCGGCGCGGCGTCTGGCACCACCCGCTGCTCGCGTTGGCCGACGGCGACTTCGCCGTGCTCGAGCGTAGGGGCACGGCGATCGATTGCGAGGTGGTCGAACTGGGCTCCGGAAACCGCTGGGTGGTCGAGGGGTGACGGGCTTCCTGACCGGGACTCCTCCGCGACGATCGCGAGGTCCCGGTCCGGAGCGGGTCCGGGGGGCGGGCGGATCGTCCGCGGGTCGCCGTGCTGGTGATCCGCGGCGCGATCAGGAGCGAGCCTTCGATGATGGGGTCGGATTCGGAACCCGGGCGTCGACGGGAAGTCGCTTCCGGTTCAAACGGAAGAACTCAGCGGAGACGGGTTCTCGCCTGACGCCGGCGGCATCGGTTGATTCAGGGGGCGGCCTCGCGAATAGCTTTCGTCGGGCGCGCGATAGCGCGTGATGGGTTCGGCGATGATGGTCAGGCTCACCGCCGTGTAGCCGATCATCACGAGAGTCAACGGAACCGATGCAGCGATCGCGCGCCTCGGCGCGATCCACGCGCGCAACGCGGCGCGGTGCGCGAGCCACACGGACAGCACGTGGCCGGCCACGATCGCCACGGTTGCCGCATACCAGTTCGCGCGGGCTCCCACCAGGGTGATGTCGGGCGTCCAGCCCGCAGTGCCGAACAGGTTCCAGCCGAATCCGAACGGGTCGGAAGCGAGCGCGAGGGCTCCCTGACTCTGGATGAGGATGTAGGCGAAGTTGTGCGCGACGAGGTACGCCACGGCGATGGGGACGAGCGAAGGCGCGAACAGCACCTCGACCGCGCGTGCGGACGCACCCTTTCCGAGGACGGCGCTCGCGGCACAGGCCGCGCGGTAACCGGCGAAGAACACGGCAAAGCAGACGACCAGGCCGAGCGTGCTCAGCGCGACGCCGTCGCGGTCGTTCCACTCCGGAGCCGCGACGGCGAACCAGGTGTCCACGAACCTCCAGCTCTGCGTACCGAGCAGGCCGTCGAACAGCACGGTGGCGAGCATCGCGATCACGAAGGCGACCGAGGCGGGAAACGCGCCGCCGTCGAGGCCGCGCGCCCACGGGCGGATCAGAAGCCGCCTTCCATCCACCGCGAACGGCGCGAAGCGGCCGAGTGTGGCGAAGTAGACCGCCAGCGGATCGGCGTGGGCCCGCCACGCGTCGGATCCGAAGCGGCGCATCCCCGCGAGGCTAATGACCGTCCAGACCAGCAGGAGCAGCGCGAGGTGCGAAGGCTGCGCCGCCAGGGGATCGGCGACCTCCAGCCACGCCACGAACAGGAAGAAGGCGACGGCGGGTTTGCTGCCCCACGCGGGCGGCCACGGATGTGAGGGCGCGCCTTTGCGATCGAGCCAGCAGTGCAGCGCCCGCCAGGGATCGATCGCAGGCCAGGGATCGACGAGAAGCGCCGCGAGCAGGGCGACACCTACCCAGCCCAGAATCCACACCAGCGTCGGCGAAAGATTCTTCGCCGGGTGCGGGTCGCCGATTGCGCCGGCGAGGAGCACCAGGACGAGCAGGGCCACGCCGATCATGCGAGACAGAAGCAGCGTTCCGGACCTCGCGCCCAACGCGAATGCAGCGGCGGGTTGCGCTTCGCTTCCCGCCCTGCGTACGGTCAGGATCGCGACCGCGAACGAGAGCGCGACGGTGGCTGCCGCGCCGGCAACGAAATACCCGAGTGGCGCGGGCAGGTCGTAGCGTTCGCCGAAACCGTGGGCGATGGCACCACTGCTTGCGACGACACTGCAAAACGCCAGTGCGCCGTGGAGAATCATTCCGGCATCACGTCGAGCGTGGCCAGAACGGGACCGTGGGTACGCGACAACCACCCCTGCGCGTGCCACTCGATGCGGAAGCGTCCGCTGGCCTTTGCGACGAAACGCCACTGCGCCGGCGCGCCGGGCGAGAGCCTGGCCGTCAGCCGATAAGCGTGCAGATGCGCCTCGCCCGCCTTGTCGGAGGTGAGTCTCACCACGACCGTATCCCCTTGCGTCACGCGCAGTTGCCTTTGCGCCGCGGGCGCCGCGCCCGCGATTGCATCGATGGCAAAATGCCGCTCGGCCGCGACTGCCGCCGACGGCAGGGCAATGGCAAGGATCAGCGCGCTGGCGCGGTGGCGGCGCCTACTTTCCGATCTCGTAGGCACTCGAGTCGCGCAGCACGGCGAGCACGAGCGCTTTGGCGGCGTCCATGCTGTAGCCGGACTGCTGATAGACCTCGTAGATGCGGAAGTCCGAGACGCGCGACAGCACGAAACCGACGAGCTTGTTCGATTCGTACGACTCGTCGGCGTAGCCCAGGTCCTTCGCGACCGCGCGCACGGCGTCGATTCCCCGGAACCCCGCGATGTAGTGCGAGAACGACCACGCGCCGTCCGTGTACGTCGAGAACCACCATTCGAGCATCTGTTTGCCCGGCTGGACGACGATGGGAGGCTTGCCGGCGATCTTCGCGGCCTCCGCCAGCGCGGGATTGAGCCCTTCGCCGTCGCGATCGAGGTCCCAATGCGGGTCGAAGTGCGTCGCGGCGGTCGCAACGATCAGCTTGTCCGGTGCGCCGCGCGCGTACAGCTCGGAGTAGACGACTGCGCCGTGTTCGCCCATCCACTTCCACTTCGCTTTGCCCGCATCGCCCCCCCACGAGGCGGGATACCAGGCCGGGCGCACCACCTTGAACGTCTTCGGGTCCCACTCGTACCACACCTTCGCCGAGTCGTGCAGCACCAGCGCCGCCACAACCAGGTCGATGTCGATCTTCTGCACTCCGTAGACGCGCTCGTAGGTCTTCGCCCAGGCTTTGGCGACCTCGATCCATTCCAGCACGTGGACCGGAAGTCCGCCGGGATAGAAGTGATGTCCCCGGCCGCCCGCGGCCGGCGAGGCCAGGAAGGACTGCGTCGCCTTGGCTTTGAACACCGTCGACTCCGGGCGCAGCACGAAGTCGAGCACCAGCTCGCGGGTGGCCCTGTCCTGGATCTGATTGATGTGACCGAGCATCTGGTCATAGGCGGTCTTCGTCCACTTGCCCGTCTCCGCCATCTGCTGCGGCGTCATGGCCAGAATCGCCTTGATGCGCGCCTCCGGAACGGCTTGCGCGAGCGCAGATGGGACGAACGCGAGAAATGCGAGCGAACTGAGCACTGCACGCAGCGTCTTCATGTTCCGGATCTCCCCTGCGAGGTTGGCCGAGCTTCCGTGGGCGATCATAGCGTGCCGCGGTCCGTCGTCAATAGGCGCCGCCGGCCCGTGCTCGTGGCCGTTGCCTGGGGTCGAGTCGGGACCGCGGCGCGTCGCGTGCAGGGGGTCCGCCAAGCCTCCGGCATGCCGATGCCAGGCGCCGCGGGGTTTCGCGGCCTTTCGACCCGCGCGGCTGATGATGCCTCTACGATCCTGCCAGAGTCGCCGCGCGCGGCGAGGCGATGGTTCGCTGCCCCCGGCCGCATCGCGGCCTCAGGCCGGAGTCCAAAGCGCCGGCAGGCCCCGGATCGCGCGGAACGACCGCGCGAGGCTGCCCGCGTGCACCATTGCTGCGGCGCGCTCGATGGCGGGAGCGAAGTATCGGTCGTTCTCGAAGCGC
>JADLEZ010000537.1 GCA_020845855.1 Burkholderiales bacterium | reverse complement strand
CTCAACCGCCTGCGCGGGCGCATCACCGTGCAGGTCGACGGACAGATGAAGACCGGGCGCGTCGTGGTGATCGGCGCCATGCTCGGCGCCGACGAGTTCGGCTTCGCCACCGCGCCGCTGGTGGTCGCGGGCTGCATCATGATGCGCAAGTGCCATCTCAACACCTGCCCGGTGGGCGTGGCCACGCAGGACCCGGTGCTGCGGCGCAAATTCACGGGCCAGCCCGAGCACGTCGTCAACTACTTCTTCTTCGTCGCCGAGGAAGTGCGCGAGTTGATGGCGCAGCTCGGCTTCCGCACGTTCGACGAAATGATCGGCCGCGCCGACCTTCTCGACATGCGCGCGAGCCTCGACCACTGGAAGGCGCGCGGGCTCGACTTCACGCGCGTGTTCCACCAGCCGAAGATGCCGGACGATGTGGCGCGCCACCGGAAGGAAGAGCAGGACCACGGGCTCGCGCGCGCGCTCGACCACAAGCTGATCGAAGGCGCGCAGCCGGCGATCGCGAAACGGCAGCCGGTGCGCCTCACGCACCGCATCCGCAACGCCAATCGCTCGGTGGGCGCGATGCTGTCCGGCATGATCGCGCGCGAGTACGGCCACGAAGGGCTGCCGGAAGACACGATCCACGTCGCGTTCGAGGGCATTGCCGGCCAGAGCTTCGGCGCGTTCCTCGCGCGCGGGATCACGTTCGAGCTGCAGGGCGCGACCAACGACTACGTCGGCAAGGGATTGTCGGGCGGGCGCATCGTCGTCTACCCCGATCCCGCCTGTCCGGCAAAACCCGAGGAGAACATCGTCATCGGCAACACGGTGATGTACGGCGCCATCGAGGGCGAGGCGTACTACCGCGGCGTGGCCGGCGAGCGCTTTTGCGTGCGCAACTCGGGCGCCTCCGCGGTGGTGGAAGGCACCGGCGACCACGGCTGCGAGTACATGACCGGCGGCACCGTGGTCGTGCTCGGCCGCACCGGGCGCAACTTCGCCGCGGGGATGAGCGGCGGCATCGCTTATGTGTACGACGCCGACGGCACGTTCAAGTTGCGCTGCAACGCCTCGATGTGCGCGCTGGAGCCGCTTTTGACCGAATCCGCGCAGAGCGCGGCGGAGAAGGAGCTCGTTGCCGCCGGCAAGGGGTTGCTGCGCCACCTGGGCCGCGCGGATGATGCGATCGTGCGCGGCTTGGTCGAGCGGCACCTGCGCTTTACCGGCAGCACGTTGGCGCTCGCCATGCTCGACGACTGGGACGCCGCGCGCGCGAAGTTCGTGAAGGTGTTCCCGAACGAGTACCGGCGCGCGCTCGGCGAGATGCACGCGAAGCAGGCCGTCGACAGGCCGATGGCAACCGCCAAGCAGCGGGCAGCGGCGGACTAGCTAAACATATCTCGAAATCGACTGCGGACACGTAACTCGCGGACGTGGAGATTAGGCATGGGTAAGATCACCGGATTTCTCGAGCTTGCGCGGATCAAGGAAGTGGCGGAGCCCGTCAACGAGCGGGTCCGCCACTATCGCGAGTTCATCCTTGCGCTTACCGACGACGCGGCGGCGAAGCAGGGCGCGCGCTGCATGGACTGCGGTATCCCGTTCTGCCATTCGGGCTGCCCGGTCCACAACGTCATCCCGGACTGGAACGACCTCGTTTACCGCAGGCAGTGGCGCGAGGCGCTCGAATCGCTGCACCTGACCAACAACTTTCCCGAGTTCACCGGACGCGTGTGCCCGGCGCCGTGCGAGGAAGCCTGCACGCTGAACATCAACGACGACCCCGTCGGCATCAAGTCGATCGAGCACTTCATCATCGACAAGGGCTGGGAGGAAGGCTGGGTGGTGCCGCGTCCGCCCGCGCGCAAGACCGGCAAGCGGGTGGCCGTTGTGGGGTCGGGACCGGCGGGCATGGCGTGCGCGCAGCAGCTCGCGCGCGCGGGCCACGACGTCGTGCTGTACGAGAAGGCCGACCGCATCGGCGGCCTGCTGCGCTACGGCATTCCCGACTTCAAGCTGGAAAAGCACCTCATCGACCGGCGCATGGCGCAGATGGCCGAGGAGGGAGTCGAGTTCCGCCCGAATTCGAATGTCGGCGTGGACATCCCGGCGCAGCAGGTCCTCGCCGAGTACGACGCGATCGTGCTGACCGGCGGTGCGGAAGCGCCGCGCGACCTGCCGGCGCCGGGGCGCGAGCTCGCCGGCATCCATTTCGCGATGGAGTTTTTGCCGCAGCAGAACAAGGTCGTCGCCGGTGACCGCGTGGCGGACCAGATCATGGCGACGGGCAAGCACGTCGTGATCATCGGCGGCGGCGACACGGGCTCCGACTGCGTGGGCACCTCTAATCGTCACGGCGCCGCGTCGATCACCCAGTTCGAGCTCCTGCCGCAGCCGCCGATCGAGGAGAACAAGCCGCTCGTATGGCCGAACTGGCCGATCAAGCTGCGCACGTCGACCTCGCACGAGGAAGGCGTGAGCCGCGACTGGGCGGTCGCCACCAAGCGCTTCGAAGGCCGCGACGGCAAGGTCGAGCGACTCGTCGCCGCGCGCGTGGAATGGCGGCGCGAAGGCAACGCGCCGCCGAAGATGGTCGAGATTCCCGGCAGCGAATTCACCATTCCAGCCGACCTCGTGCTGCTCGCGATGGGCTTCCTTGGCCCCGTGCACGCCGGCCTGCTCGAGCAGTTCGGGGTCGAGCGCGATGCGCGCAGCAACGTCAAGGCGGACACCGAGACCTACCGCACCTCGGCGCCCAAGGTGTTCGCGGCCGGCGACATGCGGCGCGGGCAATCGCTCGTGGTGTGGGCGATCCGCGAAGGGCGGCAGGCGGCGCGCGCGGTCGACGAATTTCTGATGGGGGCGTCGTCGCTGCCGAGGTAGGGCGCTAGCTGTGCGCTAGCTGGCAGTTTGTGGAATTTCACGACGGTATCCCCAATCCGGTGTCATCCCGAGCGGAGCGAGGGATCTGCTCTCGCGTCGAATCAGCGAGTTGCGTAAAGCAGATCCCTCGTCGCCTTGGCTCCTCGGGATGACACCGTGGGATTTTCAACGAATCGGCTCTGACCCTCTTTCGCCGCGCATCAAAGGGTCAGAGCCCATTTTCCGCTGCGCTATGCTTGTCGGATTCGCCCTGCTGCCTCGCCCGCGAAACGAAAATGGGATCTGACCCTGCCGAAAATGGGATCTGAGCCTGTCGAAACGAAAATGGGATCCGACACTACAGAGATCCTCACGCTCGACCTGCAAGGCTGGTCGCCTTCGGTCCCTGCCGCCACGCAGGACGCCGCCGTGCGCGCCATCGAGGGCGGCGGCGTCGTCGTGCTGCCGCGCGTGTCGTTCGAGTTTCGGGACGACGAGCGCCGCTTTCTGTCGCCGCAATGGTCGGACGGTCGGGCCAAGAACGTGAGCCTCGACGGCACCCGGCTCAAAGGCGCGCAAGCCGATCTTGCCGCCCTGGCGGCGATGGTCGCGCGCTTTGCGCAGGGCGCGGCGTCGCTCGTGAGCGCGCTGTTTCCGCGCTACGCGCCGTACGTGAAGCGCGCGCGCACGAGCTT
>JADLEZ010000536.1 GCA_020845855.1 Burkholderiales bacterium | reverse complement strand
TGGTCAGCGTGTGGGAGCGCGACGGTGCGCTGGTCGTCTACGACGCGGCCACGCTCGAGGAGGTCAAGCGCATTCCGATGGACAAGCCGGTGGGTAAGTACAACGTCTACAACAAGACGATGCGCTCCACAGGCACGAGCCACTGAACGGCCAGCACTACGTGGACCGAAGGCTGTCGGCCAAGGAGCCGTCGCGAAGCGACTGCGGACACGTAATTTGCGGACGTGAAGGTTAGCCCCTATGCGCGCGCAGCCCGTCCACGTCGACGATGGTGACCTCGCGCCCGTTGACCTCGATGAGCTTGGCCGAGGTGAGATCGTGCAGGATGCGCGACAGGTGCTCCGGGGTCACGTTCAGGCGCGAGGCCACGACCGCCTTGGACGTCGGCAGCGTGACCACGTAGGCCTTGCCGTCGTCGCTGCGCTCGAGGTCGTCGCGCAGCAGGTAGCCGACGAGCCGCTGGGTGCCCGATTGCAGCGAGTACGACTCGACATCGCTGATGAGGCTGTGCAGGCGCTTCGACATGCCGGCGAGCATCTTGCGCGCAAGCCCGGGCCCGCGCTCGATGCCCTCGAACACGACCTGCTTGCCCACGTGCAGGAGCATGGTGTCGGCGAGCGCCTGCGCCATCACGACGTAGGGCCTTTCCATGAACATCAGCGCCTCGCCGAACGAGCCGCCGGGCCCGATGATCTCGACCACCTTCTCGTTGCCCTGCTGCGAGAGAAAGGCGAGCTTCACCTGGCCGTAGACAACGAGGTGAAAGCCGACGCAGGGCTCACCGCGGTTGACGATGATCTCGCCGCGCGGGACGTGCAGCTCGGTGGTGCCGGCCGCGATGCGGTCGAGCTCGTCGGCGGCGAGTTCGTTGAACAGCGACAGGCGTCCGAGGAACGCCTGCGTCTTGATCGGGGCTCGGGACAAGGGGGCTACGCGGGGCTGGGCTCCTTTGTAGCGTAGCACAGCGCGTCCGGCCGGATGCCGGTCAGCATGAAGGCCATCAAGTCGCGCACCGGGCGGATCTCGTTGCCGAAAGGCAGCGTTGCGGCACCGCGGAAGAAGAGTCCCGCCTTGACGTCCCCGCGCAGCGCGGCCGCGAGCTGCATGTCGATGCAGAACTGGCCCGCCTTGGCGAGGCCGTCGCGCAGGCCGCAGGAGATCAAGCAATCGAAGTGCAGCGTGCAGCGCGGCTTTACCCGGGCTGCCGCCGAGATCGCCGGCAGGTTGGCGAGGTAGGCCGAAAGCCAGCGCGTGCGCACCGCGCGCGCCGGCAGGCCGGCCACGCTCATGAACTCCACGATGTCGTCCGGCTTGGCGTTGGCCAGCGTGGCCTTGAACGCATCCGCCGCGTCGCCCTCCTCGGTCACGGCAAAGGCGGTGCCGAGCTGTACGCCCGCGGCGCCGAGCGCCAGGAGCTCGACCAGGCGCGTGTGCGAGCTGATGCCGCCGGCGGCGATGAGCGGGATCGGCGCGATGCCCTGCTCGCGGAAGAACGTGAGGGTTTCGGGGATCACCCGCTCGAAGTCGAAGCGCGGATCGGCGAGGTCGGCGACACTCGCCGCCCCCAGGTGGCCGCCGGCGTAGCGCGGGTGCTCGATCACGATCGCGTCGGGCAGCCGCCCCTTGCGCGCCCACTTGCGGACCACGAGCTGGATGCCGCGGGCGTCGGACAGGATCGGGATCAGCGCCACGCCGGGAAAGTCCGCGGTCAGGTCCGGCAGGTCCAGCGGCAGGCCCGCGCCCATCACGATCGCGTCGATGCCGGATTCGCAGGCGCGCCGTACGTAGCTCGCGTACTGGCTGACCGCGCGCATGACGTTCACCGCAAGCATGCCTTGTCCGCCGGCGATGGTCCGGGCGGCGGCTATCTCGCGGTCGAGCGCCTCGAGGTTGGCCGCGTCGATGGCGGGACCGTCGCGGCAGTGCCGGGTACGGGCCATGAGGTCCGGATGGTGGCGGCGCAGGTCCACGCTCGCGATGGTGCCGAGCGCGCCCAGCTTCGCGACCGCGCCAGCCAGCCGGTGCGCCGAGACTCCCACGCCCATGCCGCCCTGGACAATGGGCAGGAGGCGGCGGCCGCGAAGGACGAGCGGCGGGAGGGGCGGGGAGGCGAGCATGGCTTGGCTACAGTACGGCCCGGCGGTCCTGGGGGCCTTGATGCGCGCTAAGCGGAAAAACGTGCCCGCTCGCGGGCTTGATGTGGATCAAGGAATGCGGCGCCGCACTGGGCGGACTATTCGACGCACATACTATACCTTGCGGTCAGCTTCGCAGCGGCAACTAGATATTGTGGAGGTGGGCATGGACAATCCGGAGGCGCCACCGGTGGCGGTGACCAAGCGCGACGGCCGGCAGGTCCGGTTCGATGCGGCCAAGATCGCGTCCGCCCTGCGCCGGGCGGGAGCGGCGACCGGCGAGTTCGGCGTCACGGAAGCCGGCGTCCTGGCCGCGCGGGTGGCGGCCGAGGTCGCGGAGCGCGGCGCGGGCGGCGTGCCGACCGTCGAAGCGATCCAGGACCGGGTCGAGCTTACGCTCCTGCGCGCCGGGCACCTGCGCACCGCGCGCGCGTACGTCGTCTATCGCGAGCAGCATGCCACCCTGCGCCGCGACGCGCGCACGCTGGTCGACGTCGGCGAATCGATCAACGAGTACCTCAACCAGCAGGACTGGCGCGTGAACGCCAACGCGAACCAGGGGTACTCGCTGGGCGGCCTCATCCTCAACGTGTCCGGCAAGGTGGTCGCCAACTACTGGCTTTCCCACGTCTACGCGCCGGAGATCGCGCACGCGCACCGCGAAGGCGACGTGCACATCCACGACCTCGACATGCTCGCGGGCTACTGCGCCGGATGGTCGCTGCGCACGCTGCTGCACGAGGGGCTGAACGGCGTGCCCGGCAAGGTCGAGGCGGCGCCGCCGAAACACATGTCGAGCGCGGTCGGCCAGATCGTGAACTTCCTCGGCACGCTGCAGAACGAGTGGGCGGGTGCGCAGGCCTTCAGCTCGTTCGACACCTACATGGCGCCGTTCATCCGCGCGGACCGGATGCGCTACGAGGACGTGCGCCAATGCATCCAGGAGTTGATCTACAACCTGAACGTGCCCTCGCGCTGGGGTACGCAGA
>JADLEZ010000535.1 GCA_020845855.1 Burkholderiales bacterium | reverse complement strand
CGCGTTGATGAAGCTGAAGGTGTGGCTGCCGAAGCCGTGCATGTGGCGATAGGACGCCGGAATGCCGCGGTCCGACATCACGATGGTGACCTGGTGCAGCGCCTCGGGGAGCGAGGTCCAGAAGTCCCAGTTGTTCTTGGCGCTGCGCAGGTTGGTGCGCGGGTCGCGCTTCACCGCGTGGTTCAAGTCGGGGAACTTGAGCGGATCGCGCATGAAGAACACCGGCGTATTGTTGCCGACGAGATCCCAGTTGCCCTGGTCGGTGTAGAACTTCACCGCGAAGCCGCGGATGTCGCGCTCGGCGTCGGCCGCGCCCCGCTCGCCTGCCACGGTGGTGAAGCGGGCGAAAAGATCGGTCTTCTTGCCGACCTTGGCGAAGATGCTGGCCTTGGTGTACTTCGTGATGTCGTGGGTCACGGTGAACGTGCCGTACGCGCCCGATCCCTTGGCGTGCATGCGCCGCTCGGGGATCACCTCGCGGTCGAAGTGGGCGAGCTTTTCGAGGAACCAGACGTCCTGCAAAAGCTGCGGGCCGCGCGGTCCCGCCGTCAGCACGTTCTGGTTGTCGGCGACCGGACAGCCGGCGTTGGTGGTCAGGCGCTTTTCGCTCATGGTTACTCCGATTTGTTATCCGCGTTGAATTTTCTCATGAAGGCCGGCAAGGTCGCGCTTGCCGGTTCATGGAAGTCCGGCAAGGTCGTGCTTGCCGGTTGCCGGCGGCTAGCCGTCCGCTGAAATTCCCCCTGTGTCATCCCGAGGAGCGAAGGCGACGAGGGATCTGCTTTGCGCAACTCGCCGATTCGACGCTAAAGCGGATCCTTCGCTTCGCTCGGGATGACCCAAGGGTGGGTTAAGCGCAGGCGGCCTGCCGCGCCGGTGTCTGCCGCGCCCCGGCGACGGCCCTCCTCGCCGCCGCGGCCGTGCGGGTGTTGACGATCGTCACCGGCACGGTGGCGAGCTGGAGCACCTTGGCCGCCACCGAACCCCGGATCAGGTGGTGGAGCTCGAAGCCGTTGCGGCCGATGACGATCCCCGTGCAGCGACGCTGCTCGGCGATCCGGCAGATGGTCTCGGCGGGCGCGCCGAACGCGACTTCGCCGGTCACCGGAATCCCGCTGCCCGCGAAAGCTTCGCGGGCGACCGCGATAATCCTTTCCCCGGCGGCCTCGCGCAGCGCGGCGATCGTCTCCACACCAACCAGCGGCGTGATGCCTCGCGTCGGCGCCGGGCTCTGGACGTTCACCACATGTGCCCCGGCGACGTAGTCACCGAGCTCCTCGATGATGTAGCGCAGCGCGTCGAGCGCGCGCAGCGACGAGTCGACCGGAACCAGCAGCCGGTGCAGCCCGCGATTGCGCGGCGCGATCGTCCAGTCACGCGCGCGGCCGGGAATGGCGACCAAGACCTGTTCCGGCGTGGGCCCGAGCGGCGAGAGCGCGTAACGCTGCATGATTCGTCCTCCGAAAAGTTGCGCACGGCCGGGGAGCCGCCGCTGTGTGCGAAGCGAATGTAGGATGCAGGCGATGCGGCGACAAGCCGTTCGCGCGGAACATCACTGTTTCCCGTTCGCTGCGCAACGGCCGATCGGTTCCGGTTCGTGATAACGTGGTCCGTGGTGCCGTGCGTGCCTTGACGCCCCATGGAGGCGCGGGCCCGGCATCTGGCATCGATCGATTTTCCTGGAGGCGTACCCAATGGCGATTGCACACACCGCGGCAGGCGAGCTCGTCGATGTCATCGGCCCCGGCGGCGCCATCGGCCCCGACAGCTCCGAAACACTGATTCGAACCGACCATTTGCAGGTTTTCCGCTACGCACTGGTCGCGGGCAAGATCGTCGACACCCATGAGGCGGCAGGGACAATGGTCGTGCAATGCCTCCAGGGAACGGTCGACTTCACGGCACTCGGCGCGACCCGGCGACTCACGCCGGGCAAGATGCTGTACCTCGCCGACCACGAGCCCCATGGCCTGACCGCGATCACCGACGCGTTGCTCCTGATCACCATCGTGCTCAATCGCGTGTAGGCGAGCGCTCGGCCGAACCGCCTGCCCGAACCAACCGATCCGGAATTGTCCTTGCCCGGAAACGGTCTTGTTCGGGCTCGGTACTTGGCGAGCTGCTCACCGCGCCCCATCATGACAGTTGCCGCGACAGGGGTGCACAGGGGCCGTTGTTCCGGCAGGCGCGCTCGGATTCCACACAGAGAGAATACTCATGACCCGCAATCGATCCATCATCGTCACCGACAGCGACTTCGCGCTTCTGCGCCTGCTCGCGTCCCACGAGCACCTCGCAACGGAGCTCGAACACGCCGAGATCGTCGCCACCGATCGCGTTCCGACCAACGTCGTCACGATGAACTCACGCGTGTCGTTCGACGATGCGACCACCGGTGAAACCCGCGAGATCACGATCGTGTTTCCGCACGAGGCGGACTTCCTGCAGGGCAAAGTCTCGGTGCTGGCGCCGGTCGGGACCGCCTTGCTCGGCCTGACCGAGGGCCAGTCGATCGTCTGGCCGTTTCCGGACGGCAGCAGTCATGCTCTGAGAGTGCGGAAGATCGCGTTTCAACCGGAAGCCAGCGCTTCTCCGGTGGCGCAGGCGCCGGCGATGCGACGCGGCAGCAAGCCCCGCGCGGCGCCGAAGCCGTCGCACGCCCCGTAAGCGCAAGGGTAGGCCGGGACGCGCGGCTCGCCGTTGACGGTTTCGTCGCCGCCCGCAAACGCCTTGTCGGCGCTTGAGCTATGCTGATGCCCCTCGATCAGGGGCGACTCATCCATGATGAAACTCGTTGGAATGGGTATCTTCGCGCGGGTGGCCGAGGCGAAGAGCTTTTCCGGAGCGGCCAGGCGGCTGGGCCTGTCGAAGTCGCTCGTAAGCAAGGAAGTCGCCAAGCTGGAGAAGGCGCTCGGCGCGCGCCTCTTGCACCGGACCACGCGCCAACTGAGCCTCACCGAGTTCGGGGCGGCATTCTACGAGCACTGCGCGCGTGTCGTGCAGGAGGCGGAAGAGGCCGAGCTCCTGGTCGATCGCCTGCACACCAATCCGCGGGGTGTGCTCAAGTGCACGGCTCCCGTCGCATTCGCGACCTTGCACATTGCTTCCGCCCTGCCCGACTTTCTCGCCCAGTATCGCGACGTGCACGTCGATCTCACCGTCAGCGATCGTCATTTCGAGCTGGCGGAAGAGGGATACGATCTGGCCATTCGGATCGCGCGCGAGCTGCCGCCGAACATGGTCGCGCGCCAGCTCGCGCCCATCAATCGCGTCGTGTGCGCCACGCCGGCATACTTCGCGAGGCACGGCGTACCCGAGGCGCCGCGGGACCTGAAGGCGCACAACTGCATCGTGTACACGCACTCCAATCCGGATTCGACCTGGCGCTTTCGGGCGGGCGGCGAAGACATTGCGGTTCCCGTGCGCGGCGACCTCCGCGTGAACGACGACGAGGTCATCTGGCAGGCCGTTCTCGGCGGCGTCGGCGTGTCGCTGCTGCCCACGTTCATGGTCGGCAACGACCTGCAGGTCGGGCGGCTGCAGGCGGTCCTCACCGAGTACGTGCCGGCGGAGCAAAACCTCTATGCGCTGTATCTTCCCAACCGCCACCTGTCGACCAAGGTGCGTGTGTTCATCGATTTCCTGCTCGCGCGGTTCGCCCCGCCGCCGTATTGGGACCGCAACTGGCTGTCGAGCACCAAGGCGCCCAAAGGGCCTCGACGGGCGGCGGCGGCGGCCCGGGATGTCACGGCCGAAGCCATGAAATGAAGCCGCCGCAATGCCGAAGGCGCAGAATCGCGCCCAGGATCCCGCCAGGCTGTCCCATCCCGCGGGGCCGCTTCTGAGTCCCGATACCCGCCACCCGCTCGACGGCCTCGCCGTCGGCGCGATGATCGCGATGTGCGCGCTGTGGGGCTTCCAGCAGGTCGCGGTCAAGCTCGCCGCGCCGGGCGTGTCGTTCGTCATGCAAAGCGCGATCCGCTCGGCGTTCGCGTTCGCGCTGGTGCTCGCGTGGGCGCGCCTGCGCCGCATCCCGCTCGTCGTGCACGATCGTACGCTGGCCCCCGGCGCACTCGCCGGCGCGCTCTTCGCGTGCGAGTTCGCCGCGATCTACGGCGGGCTCGCGCACACCACCGCCGCCCGCATGGTCGTGTTCCTGTACACCGCGCCGTGCTTCACCGCGCTCGGCCTCGCCCTCTTCGTGCCCGGCGAGCGGCTGACCGCGCTGCAGTGGACCGGCGTCGCGCTCGCGTTCGCGGGCATCGCGTTCGCATTCCGCGACGGGCTCGCCACCGGCGAGCGCACGCTCCTCGGCGACGCGCTGGGCGTGCTGGCGGCGATCGGCTGGGCGGTCACGACGGTGCTGATCCGCGCCACGACCCTCGCGCGCGCGTCGGCGACGCGCGTGCTCGCCTATCAGCTCGGCGTGTCGGCGCTGCTCTTGCCGCTCTTCTCCGTCGCACTCGGCGAGCCGGGCGTCGTGGCGCTGACCCCCGTCGCGGTGGCAAGCCTCGCCTACCAGACGGTGATCGTCGCCTTCGCGACCTACCTCGCCTGGTTCTG
Source organism: Burkholderiales bacterium (assembly GCA_020845855.1). Taxonomy (GTDB): domain Bacteria; phylum Pseudomonadota; class Gammaproteobacteria; order Burkholderiales; family Casimicrobiaceae; genus VBCG01. The sequence continues at coordinate 15,135 of JADLEZ010000535.1, read as the reverse complement.
GCTCCTCACGCGCTACCTCGCGAGCCGGCTGTCGGTGTTCTCGTTCCTGACGCCGTTGTTCGGCGTGGGCTTCGGCCACGCCGTGCTGGGCGATCCGCTGACGCCGACGTTCGTGGGCGCCGCCTTGCTGGTGGGCGCCGGCATCGTGCTCGTCAACCTGCGCACACTTCCGATGCGCGCCCGGGCGGCGCCGTGACGCGAGCCGTTTACGCATGGTCTTGGACCAGCCGCCGCCGTCGCGCGGCGACTGCGGTATGGCGTCAGATGACTTGCGCCTTGACGGCCAGTTCTTCCGCCGTATGACCGATCACCCCTTCTGCCTTCAACCCCTCCAACTCTTCCTCGGAGTGCCCGAGCCAGTGGCCGAAGATCTCGTCATTGCCCGCCCCGAGCGGCAGGCTGGGCTCGATCGGCCGGCGCGGCGTCCCCTCGAACACCAGGGGCGAGTGTGGCAACACGAGGCGACCCAGCAAGGGATGCTCGATCCTTTGCAGGCTGCCACGCGCATGCATGTTCTCGTCGTTCATGACTTCCTTGAGGTTGCGCACCGGCGCACAAGGAACCTTCGCGGCGAGCATGCGCCGTGCAATCTCGTCCTTGCCGAGCGTCCTGGTCCAGTTCTCGATCAGCTCGTCGACGGCCTGAAAATTGACGACGCGCGACGACCGGGTTAGAAAGCGTGGATCTTCCTTGAGGTCCGATCGACCCATGACGTCGAGAATGGAGCGGAAGTGATGATCGCCCGGCGCGTTGAGCACGACATAGCCGTCCATGGCCGGATAGACATTGTAAGGCGACACCCCGAGACCGCCGTGCCGGTTACCGGTGCGCTCCGGAGCGGCATCGCCGCGCGCGTTCAGCATGCCGAGATTCGAGGCGAGTGAGCAATACGTCGCATCCTGCATCGAGACTTCCACCACCCGGCCCTTGCCCGTGCGCTCGCGCTCGTAGAGCGCCGTCATGATCGCGGCATACAGATGAATGCCGGCCATGAAATCGCAGATGGCCGCGCCGGACTTGACCGGCGGCTGATCGGGAAAGCCGGTCGAATTGATGACGCCGCACATCGCCTGCATGACGAGGTCCATGGCCGGATAGTCGCGATAGGGACCATCCTTGCCGTAGCCCGAGCTCGAGCCATAGATCAATCGCGGATTGATCTTGTGCAGATCCTTGGCACCGATGCCGAGGCGGTCCATGACGCCGGGCGCGAAGTTCTCGACCAGGATGTCGGCGCGCGCGGCCATCTCGCGAAAGAGCTGTTTGCCCTTCTCCGCCTTGAGGTTGAGCGTGACCGGCTTCTTGTTGGAATTGAGCATCGCAAACGGAAGGTCCGCCCCTCCCATGTCGCCACGGCTGCGCAAATGCTCGCCCTCGAACGGCTCGACCTTGATGACGGTCGCGCCGGCCATGGCCATCAGAAACGTCGCATACGGCCCGTTGTAGACGTGCGAGAGGTCGATCACGGTGATACCCGAAAGCGGGTAGTGCGGGTTTGCCTGGCTGTCCAGGGTCGCTTGCGCTGTGAACATGCCGTCTCCGGAGATCATGATGTCGTCGCTTTCGTTGGTGACGCCGCGTGCCGGGATCGGCTCGCTAGCCCTGCTTTGCCTGCGCAAGGACGCGCTGCGCCGCAGTCAGGTGAGGACGATCGAACATGCGTCCGTCGATGCTGACGGCGCCCGCGCCGGGTTCTTGCGCGAAAGCGGCGACAATGGCGCTGGCCTGGCGCAGCGCTTCCTCGCCCGGCGTGAATGCTTCGTTGATGATTGCAACCTGTCCCGGATGAATCGCCGCCTTTGCGGAGAAGCCTGCCACAAACGCGGCGCGGGCTTCGTCGCGCAATCCACCGGGATCGCGGAAGTCGGTGTAGACGGCATCGACTGCGGCAACGCGCGCGGCGGTTGCACCGAAGAGGCAGAGACTGCGCGCAAGCTCGAATGGCGGCGTGTAGCGCCCATCGGCGCGATTGGCTGACGCACCCACGTCGGTGGCGAGATCTTCGCCGCCCCACAGCATCCCGCACAGTCTCGGTCCCGCCTCCCGCGCGTAGCTGCCGATCGCGAACAACGCCGCAGCGGCCTCCGTCACGATGGGTAGGACGCGCACCGCCCCGACAGGCAGGCCTTCACGCGCTTCCAGGGCGGAAAGAAAGGCATCGAGCCGCGCGACATCGCGCCCACCCGTGCACTTCGGCAGCATGACACCGTACGGCTGCGCACGCACGACGGCGGCGAGATCGTCGAGGATCATCGCCGTCGCCAGTGCGTTCACGCGGACGAACAGCGGCAGGCGCTGCCGATGCTCACCAACGAACGCCGCGCAGGAATCCCGCGCGCGCGGCTTCTCCGCTGGGGGCACCGAATCCTCGAGATCCAGGATCAGCGCATCCGCGCCGGACTCGATTCCCTTCGCGAGCTTGCGGGTGTCATGAGCTGGGACGAATAGCAGCGAACGCATAACTGGGCCTCGTGAATTCAACGATCGCGAATGACCACGGACATCGCCGGCGTCAAAACGCTACTGCGCCGAGGAAGCCTTCCACGTCATCGAAGTCGCTCATGAGACGCTTGCCCACCAGCTCCTTGAGCGTTTCCGTCGTGCCGCCGCCCAACGTGCCGTAACGGGCGGCTTTGTAGAAGCGCGACACCGGGTACTCGTCGGTGAAGCCATAGCCGCCATGCACCTGGATCGCTTCGCTGGTCACCCGTATCGCCATCTCGTTGCAGTACATTTTGGCGACAGCCGCTGCGTACGGATCCGGAAACGGATCCGCCGTCAGGCACGCGCGGTAGAGAATACTGCGGCCGACCTCGATGTCGCGGTACATGTCGGCGAGCTTCCAGCGCATCCCCTGGAACTGGCCGATCGGACGGCCGAACGCCGTGCGGTCACGGGCGTACTTGATCGATTCCTCGAACGCGCCTTCTGCGAGTCCCAGCGAAATGCTCGGATTGAGGCAGCGCTGGGTGTTGAAGGCCGATAGCAGCTTGCGAAATCCGTCCTCGCGCAGGATCACGTTCTCGAGCGGCAGCTCGCAGTTGTCGAACTGGATCTCGGCCAGATGCTCGCCCCCCATCGTGTGGTAGCGCGCCGTCACGTTGAACCCCGGCGTGTGCCTGTTGACCAGCACGCAACCGATGCCCTCGCGTCCGGGCTTGCCGTCGATGCGGCTGAACACGACGAACCATTCCGCTTCGTCGGCCTTGCTGATGAGCGTCTTGACGCCCTTGACCGTTGCCCGGTCGCCCTTGATCGTGGTGTTGGTCCGGTAACTCGCGACATCGGTTCCGGCGTGAGGCTCGGTCATGCACACCGCGAGCAGGGCCTCGCCGGTGCACACTTTGGGCAGGATCTCGCGCTTGAGGTGCTCGGGTGCGTAGGTGAAGATGACGCGCGGCTGCACGCCCAACTGGCTCATCACGCCGATGGCGGTTACGTAACAGACCTTTGCCAGCTCTTCGATCACCAGCGCCGTGTCGAACACCGGCAGGCCCGAGCCGCCGTATTCCTCGGGAATGGACATGCCCATGATGCCCAGCGGCGCGAGCTCACGGATGTTCTCCCATGGAAACGTGCCGTCCTGCCATTTCATGACGCGATCCTTGAACTTGCTGCGCGCGAGATCGCGGATCGTACCGACCAGCGCGCGCTGCTCCTCGGAAAGCTCCATCTTCATGTTGCTCATGTCACGCTCCTGTAAGAAATGGCTCTCGCTAGCGGCCGCCACGATGGCTGCGTACTTCCATCGGCTTGCCGAGCAAGTGCTTGTAACGGTCACGTACCAGGTGCTCCAGCTCCCCGACGTGCGCAGCCATCGCCCTGGCGGCTGCCTGCGGGTTCCGGCGCAGGCATGCATCCAGAATCTGCTGATGTGCTGCGATCACGTGCCGCCGATTCCCGAAGGTGTATCGAATTCCATGATGCTCGCCACTCGCGAGAAGACTGATCGTTCCCCAGAACGTCTCGAGCACCTTGTTGCCGCTGGCACGGGCCACGATTGCGTGAAAAATACGGTTCTCGGCGATGAACGCCGCCTGGTCCGCATCGCTCACCGCCTGCATCCGGGCGATAGACGCCGCCATCTCGCGAAAGTCGTCCTCGGTGCCCCCCGTGGCCGCCTCGGCCGCGAGAGCGGGTTCGATGACTTCGCGCGCCTGCAACACCGTAACGAAGGGCACGTCGTTGAAGCGCAGGAAGATCGACAGCGCCTGCGCGAGGAGATCGAGGCTCGGCCGCATGACGATGAGGCCTCCTCCCGGTCCCGGCTTTTGCTGCAGAACGCCCTGCGCTTCGAGGATGCGAATGCTCTCGCGAAGCGTCGGCCGGCTCACCTCGTATCGGGCGAGAAGCTCGGCCTCCGTGCCGAAGCTCTGGCCGGGCTGCACCCCCGATTCGACGATCCGTTTGAGAAGATCCTGCGCCACCTGCTGCGCCTTGCTGAGGTACGTGGCAGCGGGACGCGAGTTCATCGCAAGGTCTCCGTGAAGCGCGGTTGCCGCCGTTCCGCGAATGCGGCAAGTCCTTCAGCGTAATCGGCCGAGCCCAGCATCTCCGGCAGCGCCGCGCGCTCGAGCTGCAGCGCCGCGGCAAGAGGCAGCTCGATACCCGTGTAGACCAACCGCTTGATGGCCGCCAGCGCCGGGGCGGACCGGGTCGCCAACATCGCCGCGAGGTCCTTCACGCGAGGTTCCAGCTTGTCGGGCGCGACGACCTCGTTCACAAGTCCGATCGAGAACGCGTATTCACTGGTGACGGGCTCTCCCGTCAGCATCATCTGCAAGGCTCGGCTCACGCCGATCAAACGCGGCAATCGCTGCGTACCGCCGGCGCCCGGGAAGGCGCCGACGCGACTCTCGGTGAGCCCGACCGTGATGCCGGATGCGGCGATGCGAAAGTCGCAACCGATCGCGAGCTCGAGACCGCCGCCCAATGCGACACCGTTCAGCATGGCGATGGTCACGAAGCGCGCATTTGCAAGCGCATCGATCGCGCCGCGAATCGCACCGTTGTGCGCGAGCCGCGCGGCGAGATCCATGCCTTTTCGCTCCTTGAGATCGGCGCCGGCACAGAATGCGCGACCGCTGCCGCCGACGATCACGACCCGGGCCCGCTGCGCGCTTGCCTCGGAAGCCCGCTGCTCCAACGCGGCACACGTGGCAACGCCGAGCGCGTTCATGCGCTCGGGACGATCGAGTCGAATCAGGAATATGCCGTCGCCGAGCGCATCGAGAGAGACGTCCGTTGTCATCACCATCCTTTGGTTACCGAAGTTGGGCTTGCACTGGCGGTGCGCACGGCGGCGGCCGTCGCTTCGCCCCGGCCTTCGTGGAGCGAGCGCAACAACGACTCGCGATGTTCGGGATGGGCGATCGCTATCAGACGCCGCGCCCGTTCCGCCATCGAGCATCCGCGCAGATGCGCGGCGCCATACTCGGTCACCACAGCGTCGATGTCGCTGCGCGGCGTGGTCACGGGCCGCGATCCAAGCGATGCAACGAGGCGCGATGTCCTGCCGTCCGCCGTGACCGACGGCAGCGCAATGATGGATCGCCCTCCGGGCGACGCAAGTCCGCCGCGCACGAAATCGAGCTGCCCACCCACGGCGCCGAGGTAGCGCCCTGCGGCGATCTCCGCGTTCACCTGGCCCGTGAGATCGATCTCGATCGCCGAGTTGATGGCATGGAACCCGGTGAGTCGGGCCATCGTCGCGACGTTGTGGGTGTAGTCCGCGCTGCGCATGTCGACCAGTCCGCTCATCTGCGCGTAGTTGCGCAGCCGCCCCGTTCCGAACAGTCCGCCGGTGACGGTGCGGCCTGCGTCCGCCGTCTTCCTTGCGTTGGTCACGACACCCGCTTCCACGAGATCGACCAGTACGTCGGACACGACACCGCTGTGCACGCCGAGGTCGCGATGACCGGACAGCGCCTTCGCAACGGCGGCGGGCAACGTGCCTACGCCCAACTGAACCGTCGCGCCATCCGGGACGAGGCTCGCCACCTGCCGCGCCACCGCCCGCTCGACCTCGGATGGCTCGGAATCCGGCATCTCGATGATCCGTTCGTCGCCGGCATCGACCCACACGTCGATGTCGCCGGCATCGACGATGGCGTCGCCACCCAAGGCCGGCAACCTTTCGTTGACGACGGCGATGACCACGCGTGCCGCCTCGATCATCGCCTGCGTGAAGTCGCAGATCACACCGAGTGTGGCGCGATTGCCGTCCAGCGCCCGCACCTGAATCAGCATGACGTCGAGCGTCAACGCCTTCGAACGGAAGAGCGAGGGAATGCTGCTGACCGGGCTCGGGACGATATCCGCGAGCGCCGACACCCGCCGGTTCGTGCCCGCGCCGTTGAGGGCGCGAAGATCGAAGTGGGACGCGATCTCGGGACGCAGCGTCGGCGACGACGAGAGACCGAAGAAAAGCGTGGGCCTGCCCAGCTCCCGCCCTTGCGCTATAAGCGCCTCCGTGAGTTGCAGAGGCTCCCCGGGGCCTTGCGGCCAGCCGACGACGTCGTGCGGCCGCACATGCTCCGCAAACCGCAGATCCGAAATGGGGACGTGATGTGACATGGCGCGCGCCTATTCCACCTGGATCTTGGCGTCCTTGATGAGCTTGCTCCATCGGGTGAGGTCGCTCGCCACGAGCTTGCCGAACGCTTCCGGCGACCCGGGTCGCGGCGTCGCCGCTTCCTTGTTCAGGACATCCCTGACTGCGGGCTGGGCGAGCACCGCATTCAACTCTTCGTTGATGCGCTTGACGAGCGCTGGCGGCATCTTCGCGGGTCCCACGATGCCCCACCAGACTTCGAGCTCGAATCCGGGCACGCCGGCTTCCGAAACGGTGGGAAGGTCTGGCGCGAGCGGCGAGCGTTGCGCGCTCGTCACGGCAAGGCCGCGCATCTTTCCCGATTGCAGGTACGGCAAGACCGATGCGATCGTGGGCAGCGTCATCTGCAGGCGCCCTCCCATGAGATCGGTGAACGCCGGCCCGATCCCCTTGTAGGGCACATGGACAAGCTTGATGTTCGCCGCGGACGCGAAGAGCTCGGTGCCGAGGTGGTTGATTCCGCCGATCCCCGCCGTCCCGTAGGTGATCGTGTTCGGCTTGGCTCGCGCGAGATCGATGAATTCCTTCAGTGTCTTGGCGGGCACGTCGTTGGCGACGACTACCGCGAAGGATCCTGCGGCCACCTGCCCGATCGGCACCAGGTCGTTCTGCAGATCGTACGGAAGAGCTTTGCCGCTTGCCGCATTGGTAGTAATGGACGTCGAAACGAAGAGCAGCGTGTAGCCGTCGGGAAGCGACTTGGCGACGTAGTCGGTACCGATGGTGCCGCCCGCTCCGCCCTTGTTGTCGACGACGAACGGTTGCCCCAGCCGTGCAGTGAGCTTGTCGGCGAGCACGCGAGCGATGATGTCGTTGCTTCCCCCCGGCGCGAACGGCACGACGAGCTTCACCGGCTTTGCCGGCCATGGCGCCTGGGCAGATGCGAGCAGCGGGCAAAGGGCGATGATGGTCAGCATGCAAACCATCCACAAGCGCTTGCAGTGTGTCATGGCAGTCGTTCTCCTCCTGGTAGCCGCGTCGTGCGCGTCATTAACGTTTCGCCACTGGATCGAGCACGCGAACCAGCGCGCGCGCATCCTGCAGCGTTTCCAGCCGATCCACGTGCTTGCGCAGCTGCGCCGGTGCGTCGCTTGCGAGCGGGCGGGCCGCCGCGCGAAAGCAGTCCGCTGCCTTGGCGTCGAAGTCGGCAACCGCCATCGGGCGCCCGGGGTGCCCCAGCGGAACCTCGACGAACTTCTCCCGTACCGAGCCATCGGCAAGCTCTGCGCGCATCCGCGCGGGCGAGATGCTGCGGCCGAAGTCGCGCTCGATGTCGTCATCGACGTACGGCTCGACACGCTGCGCGAGCGCGAGAATGTCCGCGCGCGCAATCGACTCCTCCGTGAAGTGCTCGAGCCCGACGCCGCCGTCCAGGAGCGCCGCGCTCACCGTGTACGGAACGCTGAACTGCGCATGGACGATGGTGCGTGGGCGCCTGCGGACGTCGATGGGGGTACACACCGCCTCGAACCCCTGCCTCGTGAGACCCACCCGGATGCGCTCGACCTGCGAACCAGCCACACCGCTCGCGCGCAGCGCCAGCGCGGCTTCGATTGGGGTGTGATTGAAACGGCAACACGGATAGGGCTTGTAGCTCAACTGCGTGAACTCGTAGCGATGACCGAGGCCATCGCGCAGGACACTGCGGTCGACGCGATCGTGCAGATACACGCGCAGGAAGCCGTCGACACCTTCGAAGGTCGCCTGCGCGCCGCGAACACCGCGTCGTGCAAGCTGCACCGAGACCAAGGCGGCCTGCGCAGCGAAGCCCGGCTGCATGCGCTTGGTCAGAGCACCGTCGCGCGTGACCTGGTGATTGCCGGCGGCCTGGGAGTAGACGATGCCGAGCGCGTTGACCATCCGCCCGACGTCGAGCCCCAGGACCCGGCCTGCCGCTACCGTCGCGGCGAAGTGTCCGAACAGCGGTGTGTACATGTAGCCGCTGTCGACGATTCCGATGCGCGTTGCGACGCCGAGCCGGCAGATTGTCTCGAGTCCCGCGGCAACTGCCGCGACGAAATCCGCGCCAGGCACACCGCCGCGCAATTCGGCGGCCGCGATCGCCGCGGGAACGACCGACACCCCGGTGTGCAGGACTGCGGCGTCGTGCGTATCGTCGTAGTCGCGCGCGTGCGACATGGTTGCGTTGACCCACGCCGCGTGGTGCGCCGGAACCTTGTCGCCGAATGCCAGAATGGTCGCCTGCGGCGCTCCCGCCCATTCCAACGCCAGCTCACGGGCGTCTCCCACGGCAGGCGCACTCGAGCCGGCCGCAGCGCAGGCCAGCGTGTCGAAGACGTTCGCCTTGGCGGCGGCGATCGCAGTATCCGGGAGGTCTCGGGCCGAAAGCCCGCACGCAAAGCGCGCGAGCGTCATCGCGAAATCGTCGTCCGCCGATCTGGAGTAGCCAGGATGCGCAGACGAATGTCCTGCGTCAGCAGAAGCCATGGAGGACGTTGCAGCCATGATGTTCCCGGGTGTCGTGGTTGGTTTTCGGGCGAAAAATCGATCCGTTGCGATAAATCATTTAGATCATTTGCATGATAACGGGCCTTTGATGCGTTGTCAAACCCTCTCTCCCGGTATGCGACCGCCTTCGCTTGGAGCAGCGGCTTACGCAAAGCCTCGGAATGCGGTCACCGTGGCACCCTCCATGCCGGCGCTGATTGCCTAGGCTTGCCCAGCGTCTTCGGCCTTGTAAACCTCGCCCGTCAATCTCGGCAGTTCCGCAAAGTCGATCGGGGGCGTAAACGCTTCGACGATAGCGACATTGCGGTAACGAGCAGCCCATCACGCCGCAGGAGGCCGAGGAATCCCAGATGTCCTCGTACGCCGAGGCGAGCAAGGGCGGCGGCAACGTTTCCTGCAAGGCCACGGGCAACCGCGGCAAGACGTCCTTCACGCTCGAGTTCGACGTGACCCTGCCGGCGAAGGACGCCGCGGCCGGGATGTCGTGCAAGTAGCGCGTTCGTTCAAGCCCTCCCACCTGTAGTTTTCGACAGGTGCCTGTGGGGTAAGTCCTGACCCCGCCCGGCTGTAGCGGGGCTTTTCCACCCCGACCCCACTGTTCTTTTGGCCAGTTGCAGCGGGCCGAAGCTCGGGCGTACGTTGTCGCTGGGTCTTCCACGACACGTTCGAAGGACTTGCCATGGCTACTCGATTCTTCCGCCAGAGCCTCGCGATGCTTCTCGGCGTCCTTGGTTTGCCTGCGTGGGCCGTGAGCCCGGGTGACGCGTTTCCGATGAACGGCACGTCGCTGCTCAACGAAAGCTTCAGCGCGACGACGCTCGTTCCTCCGTTCTACAAATACAACCCGGTGCAGGAAGCTCCACCCGCGGCGCCCCTGGGCTGGACGTTCACGGGGTCGGCTGGCGTAACCGCGGTCTCCGCCACCAACGGGTTTACCTCGGGCAATACGGGCCTCAATACCGGGCAGCTCGCGTTCCTGCAGAACAGCGGCCGCATCAGCCAGACGGTCCAGCTAGTGCCGGGGACGTACAAGGTCATGTTTCGCTCGACACGTCGGGTGAACTATCAGAACGGAACGCAGGTCGTGCAAGTGCGCGTCGGCGGTGCGGCACGCGGCAACTTCACGCCTACGGCTACCTTTACGACCTACGAGACGGCACCCTTCACGATCAGTAGCGCCGGGCCGGTACTCGTGGAGCTCGCGGGTGTGGGCACCGGTACCGACTTCACCGCATTCGTCGACAACGTCGCCATCACCTCGACGACGGCATTCGGCTTCCTCTGGTCGAACAACGTGACGATCGACCAGGTCGCCGGGCCGTCCCCGGTGCTCGTCACGCCCGATCTCGACATCCTGAACAAGCCTGGCGTGAAGGGCTTCCAATGTCCCGTGCCAGGCGCGCCGTCCCAGCCGACGGCACTTCTCGCGCCCAACGGCAGCTTCAGCTCCTACCGAGCAGTGTTCCGCGTGACCGACCTCATGTGCTCAGCGGATCCGCGCTTGCTGGGCAACATCAACCCCAACCAGACGGTCGAGCGCTACGTCTGGGCCGAGGGCAAGTCCGCGCAGCTCACGTTCGACCTGACGGCAAGATACCGAGGACGCGGCTACGGTCAACCGGCCTTCGACATCTATCACCGCGACTACAACCCGAATCCGCTGGTGCACGGGACGAAGAAGTACACGTTCTACATCAATCCAGGATTGTTCGACGGTGTTCCCCTGCCGCCCCCGCCCAATCCGAACTACCCGTTCCTCTACGCCGACAGTTACTGCACGAACGGCTGTACTCACAAGCCGATCGTAAGCCCATGGTTCGGCGCCGCGAACCCGTACATGAGCTTCGGCTCGTCCGCCCAGTGCCCGCTGGGCAACGCAACGAGCGACACCGCCTGTGCGCTGAGCGGCGCGAAGATGGTCGTGACCCGCCAGCACATCGAAACCATCGTCACCGCCATCAAGGCCGTGTCCGATTGCAGCAACCCCTCCGGACCGCACTACTACTGCGGGACGGTCAATGCGGACGATTGGCGCATCTCCACGTACGGATTCAATTTCGAGATGCCCGCAACGCAGGTTCCCGGCGGTCCTGAGTACGACCTTCGCCTGAACTCGCTTGTCGACGTCAGTTTGTCGAACGTGTCGTTCGCGCTGGTCGACCTCGCCCCGCCCTCGGTCACGATGCGGATCAATGGCCAGGCCAACGGCTCCGCGGTCATGCGCGACCGCGGCAGCTTCACGCTAAGCTACACGTCGTCCAACGCGACGAGTTGCAGCCTGACTGCGTACCAGAACGGCCAGTTCTGGTACACCGAGGATCGCGGACTCAGCTACAACTTCGGCACGGTGTCCGGATGGGGCGGACCGGCGGACTTCCGCTGGACCGCCACATGCACCAACGCGGTCGGCCAACAGGCGACGAGCACCGCCTATCTCACGATCTCGGTCGACAATGGCAGCTTCGAAGTGCCTCCGCTCGCCGCAGGTTCGTATGCCTATGGTCCCACGATCGGCAACTCGGGATGGACGTTCATGGCCGCATCGGGGCTGGGCGGGTCGGGCATATCGACCAACGGCAGCCTGTTCACGGTGCGCAACGAGCCCTACGTGGCTCCGGACGGCAACCAGGTCGCTTTCATCCAGGGCGCAAGGTCGATGTCGCGGACCATCAACGTGCAGGCGGCGGGTAAGTTCAAGGTGCGCTACCTCGCCGCGAAGCGCGGGGGGCAACCCGGCGCGCTCACGGTCACGACCAAAATGAACGGGATCACGCTCGGGTCGAGCACCCCCAACAGGGTGTACTACGAGATCGTCACGACCTCGGGGTCCATCGCGCTGTCGGCCGGCCCGCACACCTTGCAGTTCAGCACGACCAATCCGGGCGGCGACAACACGGTGTTCATCGACATGGTCCTGCTCATCCGCCAGTAAGCGGCGTACGGGCGCGTCGAGGGCGCGCCCGGTCGTACGACGCTTGCACAAGCGTGCGGAGATAGTCCGCCGGAGAAACGACGCCACATCGACGATCGTGATCCAGCCGTAGCGACCGCGGTAACGCGCGGGCTTCACACCGGGCATGTCGGTCAGCTCTACGAAGCGGCCGGGCGTCACGCGCACGCTGAAGCGCCAGCGCTCAGGCTCGCTCGTCTTGAAGTACGCGAACTTCCTGCCGCCGACCGAGTAGACGAGCCAGTTGTACGGCACGCCGGAGTCGTACTCGGACGCGCCCGACAGCTCGCGGCAGACGCGCTTGACCTGTGCGAAGTTCACTGGACTACCCTCCGCGCTGTCGCGCTTCGGAGCAATTCGCGCGCGGGAGCGGGCACTTCGCGCTCATGCGCTGTGCAGGAGGCCGAGCGTGGCTTGATCGGGTGCCCCGCCGAAGTACTTCTCCAGCGCTTCGCGGAACCCGGCGTTGGCTGGATCGACAGCGAGAAACAGCGTGAGGCACGAGCGAAACTTCTGCGCGTCGATCGACCCGAGTATGTCGACGGCCGTCCTCCCGTCGTGCGCGTTCATCGCGGCCACGCACTCGACCAGGCGCGGTCCCAGCACCGGATGCGCGAGATACGCGCGCGCCTCCTCCAGGTTGCCGATGCCGTAGAACGTCGCGCGCGTGCTCCGGCCCAGTCTCCCCAGTTGTGGGAGGACGTACCAGATCCAGTGCGTCGTCTTGTGCCCCGCGCGCAACTCGCCCAATGCGACGGGGTAGTCGCGCGCCTGGGCTTCGACGAAGCGCTGCAGGTTGTACGTATCGGACATGTCGCTTCCGATGATACGGAAGTGTCGGCGACCCCTGGCGGCGCACGCGCGGCAACTACCCCTACGTGGCCCTGATGGAAGCGCTGTCCGGCGCCTGCTACGACGCGCTCAACGACACCGAGCGAGGCCACCGATCGCGCCGTGCGCGAGGCCTTCGCCGCCCTCGAGCACGCATACGTGGGCAACGGCACCACGCTCGCCGACGAGATGGCCTGGCGCTCGGGCTGCTCGCACGGTTGATGGGGCGACGTGCACCCGGCGCCTGACCTGCCCGAGTACCGCGAGCAGGCGCAGCGCGCACAGTCGCTGTGGCAGTGCGGCTGCCCGCTGGAGTGCTTGGGCTGAGGCCCGACCCGCGAGGCTCCCCCACCCTGCTTTCAGTGTTCGAAGCTCAACGTCACGTCGGCGCGGCTCGCGATCTTCACCTTGCACCCGTAGCGCCGCTCGACGGTCCGCGCGGCGCGATCCAGCGCGTGGGCGACGTCGCTGTCCTCGCGCGTCGGCGTCGGCACGGCGCCGGCATTGGCCCGAATGATAGCCACCAGGGGGAATTCGTCGAACTGAAGGTCGATGCCCGCCTCCGTGGCGACCCCCAGCTGCCGAAGTTCCTCGCACCACTCGATGACGGCCGGCGCCGCGCGCCTTATGAGCCTTATGACATCGCTGCGTGCCCCCCAGCTTGCTCCCTGGCGCTCGAAGAAGCGTGCGACCGCGTCGTTGATCGCCGCGTCGGCGGGGACCCGGAGCTGGGCGCGGTTCGAGATCCCGACATTCAGCGCAAGGTTCAGCCCAGGCGCAAGGATGGTCGCTAACGCCAGCGGGCTGCCGAGGCCAGCCTGCGCCCAGGCCGGTGCGCCGGCAAGGAGGCCGGGCGCGACCATCAGACCCACGCCGGCGAGCAGCGGCAGCCCGACCACGTAGTTGCGCCGCGCATCGAGCATGCGTGAAGTGATCAGCTCGGCCCCAGACGAGATGAGGTGGCAGGCGACGAAGAGCAGCCCCGCCCCGATCACCGGGGACGGCATCAGCGCCAGCGTGGCCGTGACCTTTGGCATGAAGGCCAGGATCACGAACAATGCGGCGACGACGACACCGATCACGCGCGCCGTGGCGCCGCTCGCCGCCGCGAGCGCGACGTTGCCCGCGGAGATACCCAGGCCGACGGCCCCCAAGGCGCCTGCCGCGATGTTGCCCAGTCCGCTGGCGACGATGCCGCCGCTCACCGAGCCCATGTCCGGGCGCCGCCACTGCGCGTCGTTGGTCTTCTGGCAGCTGATGACCATCCCGGCATCCTTGATGCTCAACGCCAGCGCTGCCACCGCGAAAGGGATAGCCAGCAGCGGGTCGAATGTAAGCTCGTGCAATGTGATCGGTTGCCAGCCCAGCGTGGGCAGCTTGCGCAGCGATTCGAACGACGCCGCGTCCAGCAATCCAAACGCCGCGGATGCCGCGTAGCCCACGGCTATGCCAATCGCTGCCGCATAGAGGCGGACCTTGCCCAGCGGCAGTACGGTAAGGGCAACGATGGTGCCGAGGGTGAGCACCCCGACCAGCAATTCCGCGGGTTGCGAAACCGCGTCGATGCCGCCGATCCCGAGAAAGCGCGGCAACGCCATGGGCACCAACGACAGGCCCACCACCAGCACCACGACCCCCGACACTTCGGGCGGGAACAGCTTGCGGAAGCGACGCAGCACCTGCGCCAGCACCAGCCCCACTGCGCCCGCCAGTACCGTCATGCCCGAGACGAGCGCAAGCCCGCCTTGGCGTGCGGCGAGCACGCTGGGGGCGAGAAAAATCACCGACGTGATGTACGGGGCGAGGAAGCCCGATCCCACCGGGCCGCGGCGCGCGACCTGCAGCATGGTCGCAAAGGCCATCGCGAGCAGCGACACGCTGACCACTGCCGCCGCCTGTACGCGAGAGCCTCCGGCCTCGAGAGTCACCAAGACCGGGTAGGCCAATGACATCAATGCAATCAGCACGTGCTGCAGACCCAACCCGACGGACGTGACCGCGGGAGGCCGCTCGTCTACACCGTAGATGAGGTTGACCGGCTTTCGCGTGCCGGCTTTGAGCTCGCGCCCGAGGCGCGCCACCTCGATGGCATCGGCAGCCTGCGCGGCGATCGAGCCCAGGATCTTGAGATCGCCGGCGTTGTAGAGAGGTGGCCCCACGCAGTTGGACAGTTTGTCGGGAGTTTTAAGTGTGTAGCTCTGCGGGTTACGCCGCCAATTTCAGCGGCTGACGGAAGTATGCCTCGTCCGGCGTCCGGCGATCGATGCTGCTG
>JADLEZ010000534.1 GCA_020845855.1 Burkholderiales bacterium | reverse complement strand
GCGGCGATCCTGGCCGGCTTGGGCTATACCCCGGACGCAGTCGAGCGGCTGCGCGCGGACAAGTCCGTGTTCATCCCTTAACGTACGAGGCTCCCAAGGCAATGGACTTTGCACTCACTGACGACCAGCTCGCGATCCGCGACGCGGTCGAGAAAATCTGCGCGCAGTTCGGCGACGAGTACTGGCTGCGCAAGGACCGCGAGGGCGGCTTCCCGCGCGACTTCCACGAGGCACTCGCCCAGGCCGGTTGGCTGGGCATCGCGATGCCTACCGACGTCGGCGGCGCCGGCCTCGGCATCACCGAAGCCGCGATCCTGATGCAGACCATCAGCGAGTCGGGGGGCTGCATTGCGGCGGCGTCGAGCGTGCACATGAACATCTTCGGGTTGCATCCCGTCGTGGTATTCGGCACCAAGGAACAGCAGCAGCGCTGGCTGCCGCCGCTGATCGCCGGCGAGCAGCAGGCCTGCTTCGGCGTGACCGAGCCGAACACGGGGCTCAACACCCTCAAGCTCAAGACGCGCGCGGTCCGCCACGGCGACCACTACATCGTCGACGGCCAGAAGCTCTGGATTTCTACCGCGCAGGTCGCGCACAAGATACTGCTGCTCGCGCGCACGACGCCGATCGAGGAGGTGAAGAAGGCGCGCGCGGGCTTGAGCCTCTTCTACACCGACCTCGACCGCAGTAAGATCGACGTCCGAGAGATCGAGAAGATGGGCCGCAAGGCGGTCGACTCGAACGAGCTTTTCATCGATGGCTTGCGCATCCCGGTGGAAGACCGCATCGGCGAGGAAGGCAAGGGCTTCGACTACATCCTGCACGGCATGAATCCCGAGCGGGTCCTGCTCGCCGCGGAGGCGATCGGCATCGGCAAGGTCGCGCTCAAGCGCGCGGCGCACTACGCGAAGGAGCGCATCGTGTTCGACCGTCCGATCGGCAAGAACCAGGGTATCCAGCACCCGCTGGCCGAGCGCTGGATGGAGCTCGAGGCGGCGCAGCTCATGATGCTCAAGGCGGCATGGCTTTACGATCAGGGCAAGGAGTGCGGCGCGGAAGCGAACGCGGCCAAGTACCTGGGCGGCGAGGCCGGCTTCCGGGCCTGCGAGACCGCCGTGCTCACCCACGGCGGCATGGGCTACGCGAAGGAGTTCCACGTCGAACGGTACTTCCGCGAAGCGATGCTGCCCCGGATCGCCCCCGTGAGCCCGCAGATGATCTTCTGCTTCATCGCAGAGAAAGTGCTCGGCCTGCCGAAGTCGTACTGATGAACACCCCGCTCTGGCAGCCGACCGGGGCGCGCATCGCGAATGCGCGCGTTACCGACTATCGCGCCTGGGTCGCACGCGAGCGCGGGCTCGACTTCCCGACCTACGACGCGCTGTGGCGGTGGTCGACGACGGACCTGGGCGCGTTCTGGACATCCATCGCCGAGTACTTCGACGTGCGCATCGAGGGGACGCTCGCACCCGCCCTCGCCCGGGACGAAATGCCCGGCGCGGCATGGTTTCCGAACGTGCGCCTCAACTACGTCGAGCAGGCGCTGCGCCACGCGACCGCAGCGCGGCCGGCCGTCGTCGCGGGCGATGAATCCGGCCGCCTGGACGAAGTCGCCTGGAGCGATCTCGTGCGCAAGGTGGGCGCGCTTGCCGCCACGTTGCGCAAGTCAGGCGTTGCGCGCGGCGATCGCGTGGCCGCGTACCTGCCCAACACGCCCGACGCGGTGGTCGCCTTCCTCGCGACCGCGAGCCTGGGCGCGGTCTGGTCGCTGTGCTCGCCCGACATGGGAGTGGCAAGTGTGGTCGACCGCTTCAAGCAGATCGCGCCCAAGGCGCTGATTGCCGTCGACGGCTATCGCTTCAACGGGCGCGTGTTCGACCGCCGCGACGTCGTGGCCTCGCTGCGCTCAGCGCTGGCGTCGGTCGACACCTTCGTGCGTGTCCCGTTCGCCGACTTGCCGGCCATGCCGCCCGATGCAACGTCGATAGAGTGGAAGGGTGCCATCGCGGGCGAGGCGCCGCTCGCGATCGAGCGCGTGCCGTTCGACCACCCGCTGTGGATCGTCTATTCGTCCGGCACCACCGGCATGCCGAAGCCCATCGTGCACGGCCACGGGGGCGTCGTGCTCGAGCATCTGAAGCTCCACGCACTGCACGACGACATCGGCTCCGAAGACCGTTTCTACTGGTACTCGAGCACCGGCTGGATCATGTGGAACCTGCAGATGGGCGGCTTGCTGACCGGGGCCACCATCTGCGTGTACGACGGGAGCCCCGGCTTCCCCGACCTCGACGCGCTATGGCGCTTCGCCGACCGCGCCGGCGCGACCTTCATCGGCAGCGGTGCGGCGTACTACGTGAATTGCATGAAGGCCGCGATCGCGCCGCGCGCCGGCGGGCGACTGCCGCGCCTGCGCTCGCTCGGCTCCACCGGCTCGCCGTTGCCGCCGGAGGCGTACGCGTGGCTGCAGAACGAGTTCGGCAGCGAGGTGTGGATCAATCCAATCTCGGGCGGCACCGATCTCGCGAGCGCGTTCGTGGGCGGCGTGTGCACGCTGCCGGTGTTCGCGGGCGAGATGCAGTGCCGCTGCCTCGGCGCGCGCGTGGAGGCGTGGACGCAGGACGGGCGCAGCGTGATCGGCGAAGTGGGCGAGCTCGTGTGCACAGGACCCATGCCCTCGATGCCCCTGTATTTCTGGAACGACGAAGGCGGCCGCCGCTACCGCGACAGTTACTTCGACATGTTCCCTGGAGTTTGGCGCCACGGCGACTGGATCGAGATCACGCCGCGTGGCGGCGCGATCATCTACGGCCGCTCCGATGCCACCATCAACCGCCATGGCATCCGGATGGGCACCAGCGAGCTCTACAGCGCCGTGGAAGCGCTGCCCGAGGTCGCCGACAGCTTGGTGGTCGACCTCGAGTACCTCGGGCGCGAGTCGTACATGGCGCTGTTCGTCGTGCTGCGCGAAGGCGCGACGCTCGACGACCAGCTGAAGCAGCGCATCACCTCGGCAATCCGCACCGCGCTCACACCCAAGCATGTCCCCAACGACATCGTCGCCGCCCCCGACGTGCCGCTAACGCTCTCGGGCAAGAAACTCGAGGTTCCCATCAAGCGGCTGCTGCTCGGCGAGCCGATCGACCGCATCGTCAATCGCGATGCGGTCGCCAACCCGCAGTGCCTCGACTGGTACGTCGGCTTCGCGGAGGCACGATCCGGTCGCGGCGCCGCGGAGCACTGACATGTCCGGCCCGCTTGCTGGAATCCGTGTCGTCGACATGACCACGGTCGCCATGGGCCCTTACGCCACGCAGATCATGGGAGACATGGGCGCGGACGTGATCAAAGTCGAGTCACCCGAAGGCGATGTATTCCGCGCGGCGGCGCCGATGCGCAACCCGCGGATGGGCGCCGCGTTCCTCAACCTCAACCGCAACAAGCGCAGCATCATTCTCGACCTGAAGAACCAGGACGACATGGCTGTGATGCTGGGGCTGCTGAAGACGGCGGACGTGTTCGTTTCCAACACCCGGCCGCAGGCACTGCGAAGGTTGGATCTCGACTTCGAGTCGCTGTTGCGTCTCAACCCGCGGCTCATCGCATGCGGTACGTACGGCTTTTCGGACGCCGATCACTGCTCCTGATCAGTTGCTCGCGGAACCGCATCTTGCGGCCATCGGCTATTTCGCCCGGTCGACTCACCCCTCGGAAGGGGAAATTCGATCGGTCGGCATCCCCGTAACGTTCTCGCGCACCCCCGGGTCGATCCGCAGGCTGGCGCCTCGTCTGGGGGAGCACGCCCGCGAGATCCGCGACCAGGTGTCGGCGTCGAACCCTGCTCCAAACGCTGCATTCCCCGCCGCCGAATAGTGACGGCAAGCGATCGCGGATACACCGACAGGGCTGACGATGGCAAGGCGCAAGAACGCACGTAAGGCATCGCGCGATAGCGGCGCGCCGGAAGTAGCCGTCCCGGGTACGTCCGACCGAGAGGTGCCGGCGAAAGATCCGCGCTTCGCCGACGCCGCGTGGCGCGACAACCCGTTCTACAAGCGCATCGGCCAGAGCTACTAGGCTGCCAACGCGGCGTGCGCGTTGCGCGCGCGATCGGACAGACGTGGCGCCTGCATTTTCTGCGCCCGTCCCGCGAACGCGTCGGTGGGGCCTTTCCATTGCAACTCGTCGACGCTGCCAAACAGCGGCGCGTCGTCGCACAGCGTGGCGAGGCGCTTGAACAGAAGCGCCTCGTCGCGCCGCTCGCCCAGCACCTCGGGCGGAAACGCGTCGATCGGCCCGTACCGGCGCAGCATTCGTGCCGCCGTCACCGCGCCGATGCCGGCAAGCCCCGGGTAGCCGTCCGCCGCATCGCCGACGAGGGCGAGGAAGTCGGGGATGAGCTCCGGCGCGACGCCGAATTTTTCGCGCACGCCCTCCTCGCCCCGCATCGCCTTGCCGCGCCGGTCCATCTGCACCACGCGGTCCCCGCGCACGCATTGCGCGAGGTCCTTGTCCGGCGTCCAGATGCAAACTTTCTCCACCCGCGGATCTGCCGCGGCGATGCGCGCCGCCGAGGCGAGCGCATCGTCGGCTTCGAGCTCGATCATCGCCCACACGGCGACCCCCATCGCGCGCAGCGCGTCCTCCAGCGGATGGAACTGCCTTTTCAGCGCACGCTCGATACCGGCGCCGGTCTTGTAGCCGGCCCACAGGTCGTTGCGAAACGACTCGATGACGTGGTCGGTCGCGACACCGAGGTGCGTTGCGCCCTGCTCGAACATTTGCAACACCGTCTGCAGGACGCCGATGACGCCGCCGTACGGCGGGTCCTCGCCCTTGGCGAAGCGGCGCAGGCCGTAGAAGTGCCGGAACAGCTCGTAGGTGCCGTCCACGACATGAACAATCATGAGTAGGGACGAAGCAGCCGCCTCGCCGGCCACCCCTCACCCGCCCTGTCGGG
>JADLEZ010000533.1 GCA_020845855.1 Burkholderiales bacterium | reverse complement strand
TCAAGCGCCTCCTCGATGCGGGCTTTCACAACTTCCTGGTCCCGTTCGTCGAGAGCGCCGAGGAAGCGCGGCGTGCCGTGGGCGCCACGCGCTACCCGCCGGCCGGCGTGCGCGGCGTCTCGGTGTCCCAGCGCAGCAATCGCTACGGCAGCGTTGCCGACTACTTCAAGATCGTCAACGACAACATCGCGGTGATGGTGCAGATCGAAAGCCGCGCCGGCGTGACGGCCGCATCGAGCATCGCGGCGGTCGAGGGCGTGGACGGTTTGTTCATCGGCCCCTCCGATCTCGCGGCGGCATTCGGCCACCTGGGCAACGCCAAGCATCCGGAGGTCCAGGAAGCGATGGCGCTCGTGTTCGCGGCAGCCAAGGCCGCGGGCAAGCCGATGGGCACGCTCGCGCCCGTCGAAGCCGATGCGCGGCGCTACCTCGAAATGGGCGCAACCTTCGTCGCGGTAGGCAGCGACCTGGGTGTCTTGCGGATGGGAACGCAGGCGCTCTGCGACAAGTTCCGCGAGCCGGGCGCCGCCCCCATCGCGGCTCAATACTGAACCAGCGGGAGCACGTCATGAAAGTGGGATTCATCGGACTCGGCATCATGGGATCGCCGATGGCGGCCAACCTGATCAAGGGTGGCCATCAGCTATTCCTCTACAGCATCCCCAGCGTTCCGCAAGCGCTCGCCGATCAAGGCGGCACGGCGTGCGCGAACGGCAAGGAAGTCGCGCAGAAATCGGACATCGTCATCACGATGGTGCCGGACACGCCGCACGTCGAGGCCGCGCTGTTCGGCGACAACGGCGTCGCGCAGGGCCTGTCGAAGGGCAAGATCGTCGTCGACATGAGCTCGATCTCGCCGCTGGCGACCAAGGAATTCGCGAAGAAGGTCGAGGCGCTCGGCTGCGAGTACCTCGACGCGCCGGTCTCGGGCGGCGAGGTCGGCGCCAAGGCCGGGTCGCTGACGATCATGGTCGGCGGCAGCGAGAGTGCGTTCGCGAAGGTGAAGCCGCTGTTCGAGCTGATGGGAAAGAACATCACGCTGGTCGGCGGCATCGGCGACGGCCAGACGACGAAGGTCGCCAACCAGATCATCGTCGCGCTGACGATCGAAGCGGTGGGCGAGGCGCTGCTGTTCGCGGCGAAGGCCGGCGCCGATCCCGCCAAGGTGCGGCAGGCGCTGATGGGCGGCTTCGCGTCGTCGCGCATTCTCGAGATCCACGGCGAGCGGATGGTCAAGCGCACGTTCGACCCGGGCTTCCGGATCGAGCTGCACCAGAAGGACTTGAACCTCGCGCTTTCGACGGCACGCCAGATGGGTATCTCGCTGCCCAACACGGCGACCTGCCAGGAGCTCTTCAACGCCTGCGCCGCGCATGGCGGCGCGGCGTGGGACCACTCCGGAATGGTAAAGGCGCTGGAAAAGCTCGCCAACTTCGAAATCGGGCAGAAGCGGTAGGGGCGTCCGGCTCCCCGATCATGCGACGCGCGAGTGAAGAAGCTTCGTGAACGCCCGTGACCTGCTGCGACGGACGTTCGACGCCGCTGTTGCCGCGGCGCAGCCCTCGCTGTGCCTGCCGGCGCACTTGCCGCCGCGGCCCGCCGGCCGTTTGGTGGTCATCGGCGCCGGCAAGGCGTCGGCCGCGATGGCGCGCGCGGTCGAGGACAATGTCGACGGGCCGCTCGAAGGGCTCGTCGTGACGCGCTACGGCTACGCGGTGCGCTGCGAACGCATCGAGATCGTCGAGGCCGCGCATCCGGTGCCCGACGCCGCCGGCATCGCCGCGGCGCGGCGGATTCGCGAAAAGGTCACCGGATTGACCCCCGACGATCTCGTGCTGTGCCTGATTTCCGGCGGGGGTTCGGCCCTGCTCGCGGCACCCGGGCCGGGCTTGACGCTGGCCGACAAGCAGGCGGTCAACAAGGCCCTGCTCGACAGCGGGGCCAACATCTCGGAGATGAACTGCGTGCGGCGCCACCTGTCGGCGCTCAAAGGCGGCCGGCTCGCGGCAGCCTGCCACCCGGCCAAGGTGGTGACGCTGCTCATCTCCGATGTTCCGGGTGACGATCCCGTCGACATCGCGTCCGGGCCTACCGTGCCCGATCCGACGACCTGCCGCGACGCGCTCGCGATCATTCGCCGGTATGCGATCGAAGTCCCACCCAACGTACGGAAGCTGCTCGAGTCCGGCGAGGGCGAATCGGTGAAGCCGGGCGATGCGCGCCTTGCCGGGATCGAGACGAGGATGATTGCCACACCGCAGATGGCGCTCGAGGCTGCCGCCCGCGTGGCGCGCGAATCCGGGATGCCCACGCACATCCTGGGCGACCGGCTGGAAGGCGAAGCGCGCGACGTCGGCACGGTCATGGGAGGGATCGCGCTGCAGGTCGCCGACCGCCGGCAGCCGTTCGCGCCCCCTTGCATCCTGCTGTCGGGCGGCGAGACCACGGTGACGATACGCGGCAAGGGCCGCGGCGGCCGCAACGTCGAGTTCCTGCTGGCGCTGGCGATAGCGTTACGGGGGCACCCGGCCATCCACGCGATCGCGGGCGATACCGACGGTGTAGACGGGATCGAGGAAGTCGCCGGCGCCTATCTTGCGCCCGACTCGCTCGAGCGCGCCTGGGCGAAGGGAATCAATCCCAACGACAGCCTCGCGAACAACGATGGTCACGGCTTCTTCGGCGCCCTCGGCGACGGGATCGTAACCGGCCCGACCCTGACCAACGTCAACGACTTTCGCGCCGTGCTGGTCGCTGCGGACGCGGGCGGGCGGACGTCATGACCGCATCCCGCGCACAGCGCCGCCACCGCTACGCGAAGATCGTCGCGACGCTGGGTCCGTCCAGCTCGACCAAGGAATCGATCCGCGCGCTGTTCATGGCGGGTGTGGACGTGTTCCGGCTCAACTTCAGCCACGGAACGCACGATCAGCATCGCGAGCGCCTCGCGCAGATTCGCGACGTCGAGAAGGAAGTCGGCAGGCCGATCGGCGTTCTCGCCGACATGCAAGGGCCCAAGCTTCGCGTGGGAACGTTCAGCCAAGGGCCGGTCATGTTGAAGCCTGGATCGGCATTTCGCTTCGATCTCGTCGACAAGGCGGGCGACGCGACGCGCGTCTGCCTGCCGCATCCGGAGATATTCGCGGCGCTCGAGCCGGATGCGAGCCTGCTGCTCGACGATGGGAAGATCCGCTTGCGCGTCACTCGCTGCGGCAGCGATTTCGCCGAAACGGAAGTGATCGTCGGCGGGCCCTTGTCGGAGCGCAAGGGCGTCAACGTGCCGGACGTCGTTCTGCCGCTGTCCGCACTCACGGCCAAGGACCGGCGCGATCTCGCGTTCGCGCTCGACCTCGGCGTCGAATGGATCGCGCTGTCGTTCGTGCAGCGTCCCGACGATCTCGACGAGGCGCGCAAGCTGGTCGGCGGACGCGCTGGCATCCTGACCAAGCTCGAGAAGCCGTCGGCGGTCGAAGCGCTCGACGACATCGTCGCGAAGTCGGATGCCGTGATGGTTGCTCGTGGGGATCTCGGCGTCGAGCTACCCGCCGAGAAGGTTCCCGGCATCCAGCGGCGCGCGGTACGCGCGTGCCGCCGCGCGGGAAAGCCCGTCATCGTCGCGACGCAAATGCTCGAGTCGATGATCAACGCGCCGGTGCCCACGCGCGCGGAGGCGTCCGACGTCGCAACGGCGATCTATCACGGCGCCGATGCGGTGATGCTCTCCGCGGAATCGGCGAGCGGCAAGTATCCCGTCGAAGCGGTGCGGATCATGGATCGGATCATCGCCGAGGTCGAGGCCGATCCGTATCACCGGCAAGTCCTCGAATCCCTGCAAACGGCGGGACAGCCGAACTACGCCGACGCGATCTGCGCGGCGATGGGTGCGATCGTCGCCATGCTGCCGGTCGCCGCGATCGTCACGTATACGACGTCGGGATCGACGAGTCTGCGCGCCGCGCGCGAACGTCCGCCGGCGCCGATCCTGAGCATGACGCCGAGCCTCGCGACGGCAAGGCGGCTCGCGCTTGTTTGGGGCGTGCACTCGGTGCAGACTAGCGATGTCGCCGACGTGGCCGAAATGGTCGACGGGGCGTTGGCGTGTGCCCGAGACCAAGGATTCGGCACGGCGGGCGACACCATCGTGATCAGCGCGGGCATGCCGTTCGGCACACCCGGCGCGACGAACCTGCTGCGTATCGCGAAAGTGTGAAGCGGCGCCATGGCGACCATCTCCACGATCTGCGGCTTCGAAATCGTCGATTCACGCGGCAATCCCACCGTGGGGAACGGATGCAGTGTACGCAGGGCGCTCGGCATTCGGGCAGTGAGCGGCGCCTTGCACGTTGAAGTCACCGGCGGCGAACGTTGTTCGGCGTCACATTGAGGAGAAAGGCATGGCTCGTCTATTTCGTTACGCATTGACAACCCTATCCATAGCCGCGGCGTTCGCGGTGCAGGCCCGCGACTTCCGGTCGGCCGACGTTCATCCGGCCGACTATCCGACGGTCGAAGCGGTCAAGCAGATGGGTAAGACGCTGAGCGCGGCGTCGAAGGGCAAGTACGGAGTGAAGGTCTATCCCGCCGGCGCGCTCGGCTCGGAGCGCGATACGATCGAGCAGTTGAAGATCGGCGGGCTCGACATGATGCGGATCAACGCCGCGCCGCTCAACAACATCGTGCCGGAGACGCTCGCGATCTCGATGCCGTTCGTGTTCCGCTCCAAGGAGCACATGCGCAAGGTCCTCGACGGCCCGGTCGGCGACGAGATTCTGGCGGCAATGGCTCCGCAAGGGATGATCGGCCTCGCGTACTACGACAGCGGCGCCCGGTCGCTATACACGGCGAAGAAGCCGGTGAAGAGCCTCGCCGACGTCAAGGGCATGAAGATTCGGGTCCAGCAGTCCGACCTATTCGTGGCGATGATCGAGGCCATGGGCGCCAACGCTACGCCGATGCCCTACGGCGAGGTCTACACGGCGCTCAAGACCGGCATCATCGACGGCGCGGAGAACAACTGGCCTTCGTACGAGTCGTCGCGGCACTTCGAGGCGGCCAAGTACTACGACGAGACCGAGCATTCGATGGTGCCGGAGGTGCTGGTGTTCTCGAAGAAGATCTGGGACACGCTGCCCAAGGAAGAGCAGGAAATGATCCGCAAGGCGGCGAAGGAGTCGGTGCCGTACATGCGCAAGCTGTGGGACGAGCGCGAGGTCAAGTCGCGCAAGGTGGCCGAGGCGGGCGGCGCGCAGGTCGTCCCGATCGCGAACAAGAAGGAGTTCCAGGACGCGATGAAGCCCGTGTACGCGAAGTTTGCCAACACGCCGAAGCTGCAGGAGCTCGTCAAGAAGATCCAGGAAACCAAGTGACCGCCGGAGCGCGCCGCGCGTCGCCGCGCGGTGCGCGCCCGCCGGCCGCGCAGCAACGCGGGGAGGAGCCATGAAAGACGTCGAGATCGTCGATCCGCAGGACCAGGCGCGCACCGGGCCGCCGGAAGCGCCCACGTTACTGACGCGAGTCAACGCGCTGCTCGCGCGCCTCGGGATGTACCTGGCGGTCGCCGGGCTGCTGGTGATCGTGGCCATCGTGTTCTGGCAGGTGTTCGGCCGCTACGTGCTGAACAGCTCGCCGACGTGGACCGAGAGCCTGGCGCTCGTGCTCATACTCTACGTCACGCTGATCGCGGCGGCGGTCGGGGTTCGTGACGCCGGGCATATCGGCATGGAATCCCTGCTGGTGCTGGTTCCCGACAAGGTGCGTGGCCGGATCGAGCTGCTGATCCATGTGCTGGTGATCGTCTTCGGCGCGACGATGATCTACAACGGCATCGTGCTCGAAGCGTCGGTCATGGGCTACAAGATTCCAAACCTCGCGCTCCCCGAATCCGTGCGCTACGTGCCGCTGATCGTGTCGGGCGCGCTGATCATCCTGTTTTCGATCGAGCACATCATCGCGCAGCTCAAGGGCGAGGAGGTGGTTCCGGCATGGCACTGATCATCCTCGGCGTCACATTTTTCGGCTTCCTGATTCTTGGCATCCCGGTGGCATTCGCCATCGGCTTGTCGGCTGTCTGTACGATCCTGTACGAGGGTCTGCCGGTTGCCGTTCTCTACCAGCAAATGATGTCCGGGATGAACGTCTTCTCGTTCCTCGCCATCCCGTTCTTCATCTTCAGCGGCGAGCTGATGCTCTACGGCGGGGTCGCCGACAAGATCGTCAATTTCGCGAAGAACATCATCGGCCACATTCGGGGCGGACTGGGGATGGCGAACGTCCTCGCGTGCACCCTGTTCGGCGGCGTGTGCGGTTCGGCGGTGGCGGACGTATCGGCGATGGGCGCGGTGATGATCCCTCAGATGAAGAAGGAGGGCTATCACGCCGACTACGCGGTCAACGTGACCACGCACGCTTCGCTCGTGGGCGCGTTGATGCCCACGAGTCACAACATGATCATCTACGCGCTGGCGGCTGGCGGCGCCG
>JADLEZ010000532.1 GCA_020845855.1 Burkholderiales bacterium | reverse complement strand
TCCCGCACGCCAACGTGCGCCTGATCGGCGTGGAAGCCGGCGGCGACGGGCTCGCCAGCGGCCGTCATGCGGCGTCGCTCACCGGCGGGCGACCGGGTGTACTGCACGGCAACCGCACGTATCTCCTGCAGGACGCGAACGGCCAGATCATCGAGACCCATTCGGTGTCCGCCGGGCTCGACTATCCGGGTGTGGGCCCCGAGCACGCGTGGCTCAAGGACACCGGACGGGCCGAGTACGTGGTGATCGACGACGAGGAGGCGCTCGCGGCCTTCCACGCTTGCTGCCGCATCGAGGGCATCATCCCCGCGCTGGAATCGGCGCATGCGCTCGCGTATGCGAGGAAGCTCGCGCCGACCCTGCCGAACGACAAGATCCTGCTCGTCAATCTGTCCGGGCGTGGGGACAAGGACATGGCGACGGTGGCCGAGCGCGACGCACGTTAGGGTCAGATACCATTTTCGCCCTGCGGGCGAACCGGCGAAACGCGACGAATCGGCAAGATGCAGCAGAAAATGGTGTCTGACCCTCTTTCAAGCCCGCAAAGCCAAAATCTTGTCTGACTTTGCTTCCAACCGCATCGACTCGACCTTCGCGCGGTTGAAGGCCGCGGGCCGCACCGCGCTTATCCCGTACGTGACGGCCGGCGACCCATCGCTCGCGGCGACCTTGCCCATCATGGACGCGCTCGCCAACGCCGGCGCGGACGTGATCGAGCTCGGCGTGCCGTTCTCGGATCCGATGGCCGACGGGCCGGTGATCCAGCGCGCCTCCGAGCGGGCGCTGGCCCAGCACGTTACCCTGGCCGACGTGCTCGACGTGGTGGCGCGGTTCCGCCGCGGCAACGCGGCGACGCCGGTCGTGCTCATGGGCTATGCGAATCCGATCGAGGCGATGACCGTGGAGGCCTTCGCGCAGCGCGCCCAGGCCGCGGGGGTGGACGGCGTCATCGTGGTCGACTACCCGCCCGAGGAGGCCGGCGAGTTCGCGAAGCTCATGGAATCGTGCGGCATCGCGCTCATCTTTCTGTTGGCGCCGACCACGCCGGAGCCGCGCATCGCGCAAGTGGCGCGCCTTGCGCGCGGGTTCGTCTACTACGTCTCGCTCAAGGGTGTCACCGGGGCGAGTCACCTCGACATCTCCGAGGTGGCGCGCAAGCTCGGCGAGATCCGCCGCCACGTCAAGCTGCCCGTAGGCGTGGGCTTCGGCATTCGCGATGCGCAAAGCGCGCAGGCGATCGCGAGGCACGCCGACGCCGTGGTGATCGGCACCCGCATCATCCAGGAGATCGAATCCGGCCCCGCGGCGGAGGCCGCCTCGCGGGCGGGCGCGTGGCTTGGCAGCATTCGGACGGCTCTGGATCATCCCAGATGAGTTGGCTCCAGAAGCTCCTTCCCCCGCGCATCAAGCGCACGCCCGGCGAGCGCCGCACACCGGTGCCGGAAGGCCTGTGGGTCAAGTGCCCCGCCTGCGAGGCGGTGCTGTACCGCACCGACCTCGAGAAGAACCTCAACGTCTGCCCCAAGTGCGCACACCACTCGCGGGTGCCCGCGCGCGAGCGCATCGAGCAGCTCCTCGACCCCGAGGGGCACTTCGAGATCGGCTCGGAGGTGGTGCCGGTCGACAGCCTGAAGTTCAAGGACCAGAAGAAGTATCCCGACCGTCTCGCCGCCGCGCTCGAGGAAACCGGCGAGACCGACGCGCTGGTGGTGATGCAGGGCAGCGTCAAAAGTGTTCCCCTGGTCGTCGCCGCGTTCGAGTTCGAGTTCATGGGCGGGTCGATGGGCTCGGTCGTCGGCGAGCGCTTCGCGCGCGGAGTGCGGGTGGCCTACG
This sequence comes from Burkholderiales bacterium, assembly GCA_020845855.1. Lineage (GTDB taxonomy): Bacteria > Pseudomonadota > Gammaproteobacteria > Burkholderiales > Casimicrobiaceae > VBCG01. The sequence goes on along the minus strand of JADLEZ010000532.1, from coordinate 721 downwards.
AGAACCGCGTCCCGTTCGTGTGCGTGTCCGCGTCGGGCGGGGCGCGCATGCAGGAAGGGGTCAACTCGCTGTTCCAGATGGCGAAGACCACGGCGGTGCTGCAGGAGCTCAACAAGGCGCGCCTGCCGTTCGTGTCGATCCTCACGGATCCGACGATGGGTGGGGTGTCGGCGTCGTTCGCGTTCGTCGCCGACCTGGTCATCGCCGAGCCCGGTGCGCTCATCGGCTTCGCCGGTCCGCGCGTGATCGAGCAGACCGTGCGCGAGAAGTTGCCCGAAGGCTTCCAGCGGGCGGAGTTCCTGATGGAAAAGGGCGCGCTCGACCTGATCGTCGACCGCCGGCAGCTGCGCGACGAGCTCGCGCGCCTGCTCGCGCTGTTGATGCGGCAACCGGCAAGTTAGGGACGTACCCCATTTCCAAATTAGGGACGTACCCCATTTCAAATTGTTTCAGGCAAGAAGGCCAGCTTGAAACAATTTGAAATGGGGTACGTCCCTAATTTGCCGCCGCCTAATTTGCCGCCGGGGTACGTCCCTAATTCGCTGCCGCGTCCCGCCACCCTTGACGGCTGGCTCGGGTACCTCGAAACGCTGCACCCGAAAGCGATCGCGCTCGGCCTCGACCGCGTGCGCGCGGTGCAGGCGCGGCTCGACGCGCCGATCGAGTGTCCCGTCGTAACGGTCGGCGGCACCAACGGCAAGGGCTCGACCTGCGCGATGCT
>JADLEZ010000531.1 GCA_020845855.1 Burkholderiales bacterium | reverse complement strand
GCGCAACCGGCGTGGAAGTGGCGGACCTCATGTTTCGCCTGAACCGCGAGCACGGCACGACACTCGTGCTCGTTACCCACGATGTCGCGCTCGCCTCGCGTTGCGGCCGGCGGCTGTCGCTGGCGGCAGGGCGGCTGGTCGGTGACCAGAGGGTCGCTGCTTAACATGCGAACGATCAGGCTCGCGCTGCGCCTGCTGCGCCGCGATTGGCGAGCCGGCGAACTGCGCGTGCTGGTCGCCGCCCTCGTGCTTGCCGTCGGCAGCGTGGGCACGGTCGGCTTTTTCGCCGATCGCGTCAAGGGTGCGCTGGTTGCGCAAGCCAATCTCCTGCTCGGTGCCGACCTCATGATCTCCGGCGACCGCCCGCTGCCGCCCGCGTATCGCGCCCAGGCCGCCGAGCACGGGCTCGCGACTAGCCCCGCGATCCGCTTCAACAGCATGGTCCCGCCGCCGCCGGGCGCGCGGGCGGAGCTCTCCGCGGTGCTGTCCGACGTCAAGGCGGTCAGCGAGGGTTACCCGCTGCGCGGCCACATCGTGCTGGCCGATCCCGCGCGCCCCGAAGGCCGGATCGCGCGCGACATTCCCAAGCCCGGCGAAGCGTGGCCCGACGTGCGCCTCGCCGATCGCCTCGGGGTGAAGATCGGCGACCGCATCAACGTCGGGGAGGCGACGCTCACGGTGACTGCCATCGTGCAGCAGGAGCCGGAGGTCGCCGGCATCGTGTTCTCGCTCGGGCCCAAGCTCCTGCTCAACCTCGCCGACGTGCCCGCCACCAACCTGCTGCAGCCCGGCAACCGTGCGACGTATCGCCTGCTCGTCGCCGACCGCGCCAACCGCGGCACGCTCGACGCGTTCCGCGCGTACATGAACGCCGAGCTCAAGCCGGGGCAGCGGATGGAGAACGTGCGCGACCTGCGGCCGGAGGTGCGCCAGGCCCTCGAGCGCGCGGAGAAGTTCGTCGGACTCGCCGCACTGGTCGCGGTCCTGCTGGCGGCGGTCGCGGTCGCGCTCGCCTCGTCGCGGTACCTCCGCCGCCACCTCGACGCGGCGGCGATGTTCCGCTGCTTCGGCGCGCGCATGGGCCAGACGCTGTCGTTGTTCTTCGTGCAGTTCGCAGTCCTCGGCGTGGCGGCTTGCGCGATCGGCGTGGCGGTGGCGCTGGCGGGACAGGAGCTGCTGGTGATGCTGCTGTCGTCGGTGCTCGCGACCGAGTTGCCGCCGCCGTCGTGGGCGCCGGGCGCCGCCGCGTTCGGCACGGGTGTGCTCCTCCTGTTCGGCTTCGCGCTGCCGCCGCTGATCGCGCTGGCGAAAGTGCCGCCGCTGCGCGTGCTCCGGCGCGACCTGCCGCGCCCGCGCGCCGGCGGCTGGCTCGCCTACGCCGTGGGGGCGGCGACCATCGCCTTGCTGATCGGGTTCCAGGCGCGCGAAGCGCAGGCCGGACTCATCATGGTCGGCGGCGTGGCGGGCCTGTTGCTGGTGGCCGCACTCGCGGCGTGGGGACTGCTCATGCTGCTCAAGCGTCTGCCCCAACGCGGCGTGACCTGGCGCTTCGGCCTAGCCAACTTGCGCCGGCGCGCGTTCGCGTCGAGCCTGCAGATCGGTGCGCTTGCGCTCGGGCTCATGGCGCTCCTGCTGTTGACGGTCGTGCGCGGCGACCTCTTGCGCAACTGGCGCGCGAACCTGCCGCCGGATGCGCCCAACCAGTTCCTGGTCAATGTGTTGCCAGACCAGGTCGACGACGCGCGCGGGCAATTGAAGGCGGGCACCGGCGTCGACGTCGCGTTCCGGCCGATGGTGCGCGGACGCCTCGTCGAAGTGAACGGCGCGCCGCTCGACACGAAGAAGTTCGGCGACGCGCGCGCGCGCCGCTTGGCCGAGCGCGAGTTCAACCTGTCGTGGGCGGACGTCCTGCCGAAGGGCAACCGCGTGACCTCCGGCGTGTTCTGGACGACGACGACGCCGGCCGCCGACGCGGGCATGTCGCTCGAGGACGGCATCGCGGAAACGCTGGGTGTGAGGCTCGGCGACACGCTCACGTTCGACGTGGCAGGCAACAGGGTGTCGGCCAAGGTGACGAGCCTGCGCAAAGTCGACTGGGACAGCTTCCGGGTGAACTTCTTCGCCTTGTTCCCGCCGGGCCCGCTCGACGCCATGCCAGCGACCTACATCGCCGCCTTCCGCGCACCCGAAGGCAACGGCGCGTGGATGCCGGCCCTGGTGCAGCAGCATCCCAACATCCTCGCCATCGACATCGGCGAGATCGTGCGCCAGGTGCAGGGGATCATGGACCACGTCTCGCGCGCGGTCGAATTCGTGTTCCTGTTTACCCTCGCGGGCGGCCTCCTCGTGCTGCAGGCGGCGATCGCGGCCACGCAGGACGAGCGCAAGTTCGACGCCGCGATACTGCGCACGCTGGGCGCGTCGCAGCGGCAGCTCGCGGCGGCGCAGATCGCGGAGTTCCTGTTGCTCGGCGCGCTCGCGGGCATCGTCGCCGCCGCCGGCGCGACCGCGATCGGCTGGGTGCTCGCGGACCGCGTGTTCAAGATCCCGTTCGAGGCCAACCCACTGGTGGCAGTCTACGGCTTCCTCGGCGGCGCGCTCGCGGTCGCGCTCGCGGGCTGGCTCGGCACGCGGGCGACGACGCGGCAGCCGCCGCTCGCGGTGATCCGGCAGCTCACGTAAGCCTCGTCGCTGATGACACAGTGGCGCTTGCAGTATCATCGCATTCCATGAACGCACTGCTGACCCACTGCTCCCGCGCGCTGTGCATCGCACTCGCCGTGCTCGCCGCGCCGCTCGCCTTCGCGCAAGGCGCTTATCCGACCCGGCCGATCAAGCTCGTGGTCCCGTATCCGCCCGGGGCGCTGACCGACAGCCTCGCGCGGGTCATCGGCGAGCGCCTCGCGGCGGCGGTCGGACAACCGGTGGTGATCGAGAACAAGCCCGGCGCGGGCACGCTGGTCGGCGCGGAGCTCGTGGCGAAGGCGCCGCCCGACGGTTACACGTTGCTGATGGCGACCAGCACCACGCTCGGGATCAGCCCGTCGCTGTACCGGCCGTCGCCGATCAATCCGGTGCGCGACTTCACGCCGATTTCGCCGGTCGGGACGGTGAACTTCTTCCTGATCGCCAATCCGAAGTTCCCCGCCAAGAGCGTGCAGGAGATGATCGACGTCATCAAGGCCAATCCGGGCAAGTACAACTACGCGTCGGTCGGCAGCGGCAGTCCGCATCACCTGTACATGGAAACGCTGAAGACGCGTTACGGGCTGCAGATCCAGCACGTGCCGTACAAGGGCACCCCGGCAGCGCTCACCGACCTTCTGAGCGGCAACATTCAGGTGATGTTCGCCGACGCGACGATTGCGGTGCCCAACATCGAAGCCGGCAAGGTGGTGGCGCTCGGGACGTCGGCCGCGCGGCCGACCACGCTCATCGCTTCGGTGCCGCCGGTCGCCGCGACCCTGGACGGCTACGACTGGCAGGCAAGGCAAGGCATCGTCGGCCCCGCGGGGATGCCGAAGGAAGTCGTGGCGAGGTTGTCGCGCGAGCTCAACGCCATCCAGTCCACACCCGAGTTCCAGGCGCAGCTAAGGAAGTTCGGCATGGAGCCGTTCCCGCCGCAAAGCCCCGAGCAGTTCGGCGCCGTCATCGCGGCGGAGTTGCCGCGGTGGGCGAAAGCGGTCCAGGATTCGGGAGCAAAAGTCGACTAACAGCTTGCTGAATTTCGCGACTGTATCCCCGTGTCATCCCGAGCGCAGCGAGGGATCCGCTTCGCGTCGAGTCAGCGAGTTGCGTACAGCGGATCCCTCGTCGCCTTCGCTCCTCGGGATGACACGGTGGGATTGTCAATCTGATCACGGAGGAATTCTTGGCCAGTCCCGTCATCGATGTCCACACCCACTGCCTGACCGAGGCCTGGTTCGATCTCCTCAAGCAGCACGGCGGTCCGCGCTACACGGTGAGGGAAGTCTCGGGCGGCCTGCGCGCTATCCACCTCGACGGCGCGCCGTTCATGACACCGGTGCCGCCGATGTTCGACTACGGCCTGCGCCTGCGCACGATGGACGAGTGCGGCGTGGACGTCTGCGTCGTGTCGCTCACCTGTCCGAACTGCTTCTGGGGAGGGCCGGAGGTCAGCCTGCAGGCCGCGCGCATCATGAACGACGACATGGCGGCCGCGCAGACCGCGCACCCCGCCCGCCTGCGCTGGTTCGCGTCGCTGCCGTGGCAGTACCCCGAGCTCGCGCTGGCCGAGCTCGATCGCGCCAAGGGCAAGGGCGCCTCCGGCGTGATGGTGCTTGCCAATATCGGCGGTCTGCCGCTCACCGATCCCTCGTTCGCGTCGATCTGGAAGGCGATCGACGAGCACGCGCTGCCGGTGCTCGTGCATCCCACCGCGCCGCCCGGCGTGGGCGAGATGGACATGTCGCGCTTCCAGCTCACGGCGTCGATCGGTTTCACGTTCGACACCTCGCTCGCGGTCGCGCGCATGATCTACGACGGCTTCTTCGACCGCTATCGCAAGCTCAAGATCATCGCCGCGCACGGCGGCGGGGCGCTGCCGTATCTCGTGTCGCGCATGGACCAGTGCTACGACAACATCCCCGCCTGCCGCGAGAAGATCGGCCATCGCCCGACCGAATTCATGTCGCGCATCTTCGCCGACGCCGTCGTGTTCGCACCGGAAGTGCTCGACCTGTGCGTGAAAGCGTTCGGCGCCGACAACGTCCTGTACGGCTCGGATTACCCGCACACCATCGGCGACATGCCGGGGTGCCTTGCGCGCGTGAACGGGCTGCCCCAGGGCGTGCGCGACAAAGTGCGCGGCACTAACGCACAGCGAGTGTTCGGCTTCTGATCCGTTGTTTGACGCCGCCTAAGGGGCGCTGCCATAGCGTGCCCTCGGGCGCAAGACGAATCCCGCAAGGCGCTGTTCGACGATGTGCGCAATCCAGCCCGCCGTGCGGCCGAGCGCCCAGATCGCGCCAGCGCTTCGCTCCGGCAGCCCGAGCGCTGCGCTGAGCGCCACCAGTCCGACCTCGATGCTCGGCCGCAACTCGAGCCGCTCCTCGGCTTCCTCGACAAAGGCGTAGATGGTCCGCGCGCGCGCGCTACGTGTTTCCGAGGACTTCGCCAGCTTGAGCAGGTAGCGGGCGCGAGGGTCTCCCTTGGGATAAAGCGGAAGGTTGAAGCCGGGAACGCGCTGGCCGGCTTTCTCGGCGTTCCTCAGCCGTTGCCGTACCTGGGCGTGCGTCATCGCGTCGTGCAGCAGATCCTCCGCGCTGTCGCAGCCGCCGCCGAGGGTCGCGCCCGAGTGCGTCACCAGCGCAGTCTGGACGCAGGAGCGCAGCTCGACACCGGTCGAGGCGGCCACACGCGCGGCGAACGTCGACGACGACAGCTCGTGATCGGCACTCACCACGAGCGCCCGGTCGATCGCTTCGATCGCATGCTCGGAGGGGCGGGGGAGCAGGATGCGCGCGGCGAACTCGGCGATCCGGAGGTCGCCCTTTGGGACGTGGAATGCCGGACGGGGGCCAAGGTAGCCAAGGCAACCTGCGAGAACCCGCAGGAGATCGCGGCCGGTGGTCAGCGTGTCGCCGCGCTCGATCTCGGAAGCTACCGTTGCGCCGGCTCCGTACATTCCGGCCGCGAATGCAAGAACGTGGAGAATCGGTGGCGAAGATCCACCCCGGGCGACCGCGTTGATACGCGCCGCGAAGCCGGCGGGCAGCACGCCCAGGCGCCAGCGCACCGGTGCCTGCTGCAGGACACCGGTCCAAAGCAGTTCCGCCGTGGCTTCGAAGGAGTAGCCTTCGCGGGCGAGGTCGAGCGCAAGCCGGCCGCGATAGCGCGGCCCCTCCGGCGTGATCTCCGTGATCGCGGTGTTGATCACCGGCTGCCCACCCCAGTGCATCGCACCTTCGGCCACCGCACCCTGGCCGCGGCGGGCGATGCCGCGCGCACGTACGTTGCGAACGTCCTCGTGGTAGTAGAGGCGTCGCTTGTCGTCGAGTTGCGCCACCGAGCGAATGAGCCCGCGGCTCACGTAGGTGTAGAGCGTCTGCGGCTTGACGCCGAGCATCCTCGCCGCTTCCGCTGCAGTGATGTATTCAGCTGCCTCAGCTCCGTTCATATCAATTGTTGATACACCAAACGTTGCGACGCGCCACCACCGAGACCGATTGTCCAGCCTTGACCTGGCGTACTGCCTCGAGCCGAAACTCGGTCGTGTACTTCGCTCTCTTCTCTGACATTTCTTGACGCCTTTCCCGTATTGGACCAGAAGCGAAGAACCAAGAACTCCCGTCTTCAGGGGCAGCCTCACCCGGAATTCCGAGGTGGTTCATGGTGCAAGATATATCAGTACTGTCCGACAGAAATCAGAATAGGT
>JADLEZ010000530.1 GCA_020845855.1 Burkholderiales bacterium | reverse complement strand
TTCTCCACCAGGGTGACGTTGTTCGGATTCGCCATCCCGGGCGCGGGCGCCGGCGCGTTCGGCGGACCCGGCGTGTAGGCGTCGGCCTCGATCAGGAGCTTTTCCTTGGGCAGGTAGACCATCAGGAGCGAGTCGGTGTGATGGCTGTCCGCGATCCGGTACAGCTCCACCGTTCGCGCGCTGTCGCTGATGACGAACTTCTCGCCGACGGCCTGGATGCGCGCCTTCCGGCCGGACTTCTGCAAGTGGTCGGGCGCGATCGTGCTCGGCGTGGCGAGCGCGCGCTCCAGGTACGCCTTGTTCTGCGCCTGGGTGATGATCGTGGCGCCTTCGCCCGCCGCCGTGCGCAGCCCGCCGGCGTGGTCGAAGTGCGCGTGCGAGTTGATCACGTAGCGGATGGGCTTGCCTTGCGCAAGCTTCTTCACTTCCGCGAACACCGGCAGGCTGCGGCCGTCGGAAAGCGGCGACTCGACCAGGATCATGTAGTCCTTCATCTCGATCGCCACGCTGTTGTGCGACCCACCCGCGATGAACCACACGCCGTCCGCGACCTTGTCCGCGGTGACGCGCTCGCTCGCCGTGCGCACGGCGTCGGGGAGGGCGAAGTCGGCAGGCGCGTTGGGTGTCACCTCGCGCACCGTGAGGTCGAGCGTCGGGTGCCCGCCCTGCGCCTGCCGGATGCTGGTCGGGAAGGCGAAGCCGCCGAAGTCGCGGTAGTTGGCGTAGGTGGTGACCACGTCGGTCTCGCCGAGGACGGGATCGGGAATGCGCGACTCCACACGCACCACGCGCCCGCCGTCGACGAAGACGGTCGCGCGAAAGCGGTTGGGCTCGGTGAACGTGTACGTGGTCATCGCCTTGCCGTCGACGGTGCGGGTGCCGGCCTGCGCGTTGTTGCGCAGCGCCGCGCGCAGGGCCCCGTACGGGGTTATCCAGAGCTGGTGCACGCGGTCCGTCACGAAGCGTGGTCCCGGCGCGGGGTTGCCGCCGGCGACGTTCCACGCGTAGCTGCCGTGCACGTACTGGTCGTTGCGCTGCGCCGCGCGGTGCGGGTAGCCGCCGCCGCCGAGGGCCTCGGCGCGCTGCAGCACGACCTCGTCGCGCATTGCCCCGTCTCGTAGTTGACGGTGCGCGTGACCGATTCGAGCTTGATTTTGGGCCACGGCTCGCCGGGCCGGAACGCCTGGCCGAAGGTCCAGCCGATGCCGTCGGCGGTGTACCGGACGGACTTCAGGTCGTTGACGCGAAGCGCCGCCGCGGTGCGCTCGAGTGCGGGGTCCGCCGCGAAGGCGGGCGCGCATGCCACTGCCGCGGCCGCGAAGGCCAGGGTAATCCTTTTCCGCATCTGTTCCTCCCGAAAGTTTGCTGCGTATTGTTCTGGTCAGTGCTCCCCGAGGGGGGGGAACAGGGCACGCGGGCCTTTCATTCCCGCGGATATCGCGAGGACGCCTACGATCCCTTCAGCAACACCAGCAGCGCGCCGCCGCCGCCTGCGTGCCGCGGTGCTTCGGTGTACGCGAGCACCTCGTCCCAGTGCGCGAGCCAGCGGCGCACCTTGCCCTTGAGCACCGGCTCCTTGCCGGGTGAGGTGAGCCCCTTGCCGTGGATAACGCGCACGCAGCGCAGGCGGCGGTTGCGCGCGTCGACGACGAAATCGGACAGCGCGTCGTGCGCTTCGTCCGCCGTCATGCCGTGCAAGTCGAGCTCCGACTGCACCGACCACTGGCCGCGCCGCAATTTGGACGCGAGGTCGCCGCGCAGTCCGGGGCGCACGAAGGTCTGCTCGTGCTCGAACTCCTGCCCGGTGTCCCAGGTCTGCGGCGCCGGCTCGTCGCCGTACTTGGAGGCTTCCATGACGTCGCGCTCGTCGGCCAGCGTCTGGTGCGGCACCGGCGCGGGTCGCGCGCGCGGGATCGCGGCCCGGTTCGCGGGCTTCAAGCGCTGCACGTCGGCAAAGGCCTGCCCGAGGTCCAAGTCGCCGTCCGCATGCTTGCCCGCGGCGATCGCGCGCCGCGCCGCCGGCGTCTGCTTCATGGGCGCGGGCGCCGCGGGCCTCGCCCTTGCCTGCGCGGCGTCGAACAGGCCCTTGAGGTCGGACAGCTTCGCCATCACCCGCCCGCGAGGTACGCCTCGGCGTCGAGCGCCGCCATGCAGCCGGTGCCGGCCGAGGTCACAGCCTGGCGGTAGACGTGATCGGCGACGTCGCCCGCCGCGAACACGCCCGGGACCGAGGTCGCGGTCGCATTGCCTTCCGATCCGCCCTTGACCTTGATATAGCCACCCGCCATGGCGAGCTGGCCTTCGAAGATCTGGGTGTTGGGGGTGTGCCCGATGGCGACGAACAGTCCGTGCACCGGCAGGTCGCGCGTCTCGCCGGACTTGGTCGAGCGCAGGCGCACGCCGGTCACGCCGGCGTCGTTGCCGAGCACCTCGTCGAGCGTGTGGTCCCAGATCACGGTCATGTTGCCGCCAGCCTTGGTCTTCGCCATCAGGCGGTCCACCAGGATCGCTTCCGCGCGGAACTTGTCGCGGCGGTGGACGATGGTCACGTGCTTCGCGATGTTCGACAGGTACAGCGCTTCCTCGACCGCCGTGTTGCCGCCGCCGATCACTACCACGTCCTGGCCCTTGTAGAAGAAGCCGTCGCAAGTCGCGCAGGCGGACACGCCCTTGCCCATGTACGCTTCCTCGGAGGGAAGGCCGAGATAACGGGCCGACGCGCCGGTGGCGATGACCAGCGCGTCGCAGGTGTACTCACCCGAATCGCCGACCAGCCGGAACGGGCGCTCCTTCAGGTGCACCGTGTGGATGTGGTCGAACACGACCTCGGTGGCGAAGCGCTCGGCGTGCTGCTGGAAGCGCGCCATGAGATCGGGACCCTGCACGCCGTCGGCATCGGCCGGCCAGTTGTCGACGTCGGTCGTGGTCATGAGCTGGCCGCCTTGGGCGAGGCCGGTGATCAGCACCGGCTCGAGATTGGCGCGCGCGGCGTATACCGCCGCAGTGTAGCCGGCGGGGCCGGAGCCCAGGATGACGAGGCGGGCGTGCTTGGGGGACATTGACGTTTACCGGGGAGAAGGAGCGGACAAGGCGGGTCGAGTGTAGCCCAAGTGGGGACGCGGCCCGGACGGTTCAAAGGCGGCCGCCCGATCCACGACGCAAACCCTGGCGCCAAATTCCGGCGCTGGCGAAAAAAGGGGTACGTCCCCTTTCTTCAAAAAAGGGGTACGTCCCCTTTTCTTGTGCTTTCTTTGCGGCCCTGGCCAGAGTATAATGCGGTTAGTGAAGTCATCGCGGCAAGACAATGTTTTTCAATAGGAACGTGTCTGCCAATCGGCGGCTCAATACCGCCGACGGCGGGTTGTCGCCGCGCTTCGCTCGCCTCGTCCGCGAGTCCTGGTGGTTGCTCGTGGTAGCGGCGGTCGCGTATCTCGGCCTGACGCTCGCGACGTACACGCGCTCCGATCCCGGGTGGTCGTTCTCCGGCACCGGCGAGACGGTCGCCAACCGCGGCGGCCCGGTGGGCGCGTGGATCGCCGACCTCTTGCTGTATCTGTTCGGGCTCTCCGCGTGGTGGTGGGCGATCGGCGGCATCGTGCTCGTCGTTGCCGGGTTCCGGCGCGTCGTGCGCCCCGACGACGCGCCGGAGCATCCGTTCGGCCTGCAGGTCGTCGGCTTCGGCTTGGTGATCGTGACCAGTGCGGCGCTCGAAGCGTTGCGCTTGTGGAAGCTCGACGCCGCGCTGCCGCTCGCGCCGGGTGGAGCCTTCGGCGCCATGCTCGGCCAAGGCGCCGCGCGCGCCTTCGGCTTCAATGGCGCGACGCTCCTGCTGCTCGTGCTGTTGCTGGTCGGGCTATCGCTGCTGTTCGGCATCTCGTGGCTCAAGGTGATGGAGCGCATCGGCGCCGGCGTTGAAAGAATCGTCGCGGCCATCCGGCGGCGGCGCGAGGAAGCGGCGGACCGGCGCATCGGCGAGGAGGCCGCCGCGGAGCGCGAGCACGTCGTGCGCGAGATACGCGAAGTGGACGAGGAGCGCGAGCCTGTCGTCGTCGTTCCACCGCCCGCGCCGGCGCCGAAATCCGAGCGTGCGGTGAAGGAGCGGCAGCGGCCGCTGTTCACCGACATGCCGGACTCGAAGCTGCCGCCGCTGGCACTGCTCGAGGACGCGCCGGGCGCCCAGGAGATGGTGAGCAACGAGACGCTCGATTTCACCTCGCGTCTGATCGAGCGCAAGCTTGCCGACTTCGGGGTCAGCGCCCGCGTGCTCGCGGCGTACCCGGGCCCCGTGATCACCCGCTACGAGATCGAGCCGGCGGTCGGGGTCAAGGGCGCGCAGATCGTCAACCTGATCAAGGATCTTGCGCGCGCGTTGTCGGTGGTGTCGATCCGTGTGGTGGAGACGATCCCCGGCAAGTCGTACATGGGCCTCGAGCTGCCCAATCCACGGCGGCAGGTGGTGAAGCTGATCGAGATCCTGTCGTCGGCAACGTACAACGACACGCCGGGAGCGCTCACGCTCGCGCTCGGCAAGGACATCGCCGGCAAGCCGGTGGTCGCGGACTTGGCGCGCATGCCGCACTTGCTGGTCGCCGGTACCACCGGCTCGGGCAAGTCGGTCGCGGTGAACGCGATGATCCTGTCGCTCCTGTACAAGGCCGAGCCGCGGCAGGTGCGCCTCATCCTGATCGACCCCAAGATGCTCGAGCTTTCGATGTACGAGGGCATCCCGCATCTCCTGGCGCCGGTGGTGACCGACATGAAGCAGGCGCCCAACGCGCTCAACTGGTGCGTGGGCGAGATGGAGCGGCGCTACAAGCTCATGTCGCAACTCGCGGTGCGCAACCTCGCGGGCTACAACGCGAAAGTCGCCGAAGCGAGGAAGTCCGGCAAGCCGCTCGCCAACCCCCTGAGCCTGACCCCGGAACAGCCGGAGCCGCTGGAGGAGATGCCGCTCATCGTGGTGGTGGTCGACGAGCTCGCCGACTTGATGATGGTCACCGGCAAGAAGATCGAGGAGTTGATCGCGCGCATCGCGCAAAAGGCGCGCGCCGCCGGCATCCACCTGATCCTCGCCACCCAGCGGCCCTCGGTGGACGTGATCACCGGCCTCATCAAGGCCAACATTCCGTCGCGCATCGCGTTCCAGGTCGCGAGCAAGGTCGACTCGCGCACGATCCTCGACCAGATGGGCGCCGAAGCGTTGCTCGGGCAGGGCGACATGCTGTTCATGCCGCCGGGCACGGGGCACCCCATGCGCGTGCACGGCGCGTTCGTGTCGGACGGCGAAGTGCACCGCGTGTGCGAGCATCTGAAATCGCAGGGCGAGCCGCAGTACATCGAGGGCCTGCTGGAAGGCGGCGCCGCGGGCGACGACGCGGACGGCGTTTCAGTGGAAGGTGGAGACGCCGAAGCCGATCCGATGTATGACCAGGCGGTGGCGGTGGTGCTGAAGACCCGTCGGCCGTCGATCTCGCTCGTGCAACGGCACCTGCGCATCGGCTACAACCGCGCTGCGCGCCTGATCGAGCAGATGGAGCGCGCGGGCCTCGTGTCGCCGATGCAGACCAACGGCAACCGCGACGTACTGGTTCCGGCGCCGAAAGAAGCGTGAGATTGCTTGCCTTGTTGGCGGGCCTTGCGTCGGCGATCGCGTTCGCGGGTCCCGTCGACGTCTACCTCGACGGTCCGCGCTACTGCCCGCAGGATCTGCCGCTCTCGGGTCCCAGGATCACCGAGGCGCAGGCCATCGCGCGTACCCAGAAAATGCTACCCGACGGGTTCTGCGGGCCGAGCCTTTTCGTGTCCGGCTGCACGTACGACGTGGAGAACGAATACGACTCCTGGCGGGTCTATGTCCATCAGTACAAGGACACCCGCGCCGGCAAGGACAAGGGCGGCCTCAAGCACACGTACCTCATCCTGGACCGCGTGGGAAACTGCGTCGTCCACATTCCCGGCACCGAGTTCGGAGCGTTGAACTGAGTATGGGGTCAGAGTCGAAACTCGTTTCGAGTATGGGGTCAGAGTCGAAACTCG
>JADLEZ010000529.1 GCA_020845855.1 Burkholderiales bacterium | reverse complement strand
TGCCCTGATTGATGCCGAACGGCGTGGGGTTCACGAACCGCTGCAGGTGGGCGTACAGCCATCCGGACACGCACGCGAGGAGCGCCGCGTACACGAACACCACGATCTTCAGGCGCGCCGCGTCGACGCCGAACGCCTCCACCATGTCGAGCCCGCCGCGCAGCGCGCGCACCGCGCGTCCGGGGCGCGAGTCGAGCAGGTTCCGCGTGGCCCACAGCGCGCCCAGGGTGAGCAGCCAGATCAGGAAGTAGTAGCGGCGCTCCTCCTTCAACTCGAAGCCCGCGATCGACAGCGCCGGAATGCCGGTCACCCCGGTGTGGCCGCCGAGGATCTCGAGGTTGCCGAAAACGTAGAACAGGCTCATCCCCCATGCGATGGTGGCAAGCGGGAGGTAGTGCCCTTTCATGCGCAGCGTGATGAAGCCGAGGCACAGGGCCACCAGCGCCGTGAACGCGAGCCCGATCGCGAGCGCCAACCAGGGTGACGCGTCGTGGTGCGTCGTGAGGTACGCGGAGGCGTACGCGCCGAGCCCCACGAAAGCCGCCTGTCCGAACGACGTCTGGCCGGCGACGCCGGTCAGGAGGACCAGCCCGAGCGCCACCATGCTGTACAGGCCGATGTAGTTGCCGAGCGTGACCCAGAACGGGGGGGCCGCGAGCGGCACCGCGACGAGCAGCGCGAGGAAGACCGCCAGTGCGGCGCGCGGCACGTTGTTACTCTTCCTCTTCGTGGTGGTGCGTGGTCAGGCTCCGCCACAGCAGCACCGGGATGATCAGCGTGAACACGATCACTTCATTGAAGGCACTCGCCCAGAACGACGAGAACGACTCGATCAAACCGACCAGCAGCGATCCGAGGGCGGCGATCGCGTAGCTGCCGAGCCCGCCGATGATGGCGCCGACGAAGCCCTTGAGGCTGATCAGGAAGCCCGAGTCGTAGTAGACGGTGGTGATCGGGCCGATCAGCACGCCGCAGAACGCGCACATCAGGGCGCCGAGCGCGAACGTGAGTGCGCCCGCGAACTCCGGCGAGATGCCGCACAGCCGGGCGCCGGCGCGGTTGACCGCGGTCGCGCGCAGCGCCTTGCCGTACAGCGTGCGCCCGAAGAACAGCGCCAGCGCGCCGATCAGGGCAAGGCTGGTGCCGATCACGAGCAGGCTTTGCACGCTCACGTTCACCGTCCCGAGCGACAACGAAGCGCTGGTGAACGCCGGCGTGCGCGACCCTTCCGCGCCGAAGAACCACAGGCCGAAGCCCACCATCGTGAAGTGCAGCGCCACCGAGACGATCAGGAGCACGAGCACGCTCGCCTCGGCCAGCGGCTGGTAGAAAATGCGATACGAGAGCGGGCCGAGCGCGGTGATCGCGGCGAGCGTGAGCATGACCTGCACGACGAGCGGCGTGCTCATGGGCGCGAGCCACCACAAGAGCGCGGCGATGGCGAGCGGCACGCCGCACCACAGCGCAAGGGCCCGCGGCAGCTTCCGCGCTTCGCGCGCGCGGAGACAACGCCACGCCTCCATCAACCCGGCGACCGCCGCCATGCCGACCAGCAGGCCGACGATGCCGGACGCCTTGCCGAGCTGGAGTCCCGCGAGGGTCAGGGTGCCCCACGCCACGAATTCGCCGGACGGAACCCAGATGATGCGCGTTACCGTGAACACGAGCACCAGCGCCAGCGCGAGGAGCGCGTAGATCGCGCCGTTGGTGATGCCGTCCTGCGTCAGCAGGGCGGCGATAGTCATATCCACGGCGGAAAGTAAAACCCTACTTTCCGCCGGCAAGGCGAGCGGCGAATCTCGGGCCAAGCCCGTAGATTCGCCGTAGAACTTCCATTACGACAAAACGAGTGTCATGCGCACGGCGTGCCATAGGTCACGCGGCCGTGTTACTTCACCAGCGTCCACTTGCCGTCGTCGATCCGGACCATCACCCGCGCGCGGTTGTCGAGTCCGGTGTGGTCGTGGCCGTTCATCACGAACACGCCGTGGGTGGCGACCACGTTCGCCTTCTCGAGCTCGTCGCGCAGCGCGGCGCGGAACTGCGGCGTGCCCGGCTTGCCCTTCTTCAGCGCTTCCGGAATGGCCGCGCGCAGCAAGAGATACGTGTCGTACGCGTGGCCGCCAAAGGTCGAGCGCGTGCCGAACTTCTTCTCGTAGGCGGTGATGTACTCGGCCGCGACCTTCTTGATCGGATTGCTGTCGGGAAGCTGCTCGTACACCAGCATCGGGCCCGACGGCAGCAGCGTGCCGTTGCCGTCCTTGCCGACCACGCGCAGGAAGTCCGGGTTCGCGACACCGTGCGTCTGGTAGACCTTGCCCTTGTAGCCGCGGGCCGCGAGCTCCTTCTGCGGCGTCGCGCCGGGCGTGCCGGCGGCACCGATCAGGATGGCATCGGGATTGGCCGAGACGAGCTTCAGCACCTGCCCGGTCACGGAAGGGTCGCCGCGGTTGTACTTCTCCTCCGCGACGACCTTGATGCCCGCGGTCTGCGCCGAGCGCTTGATCTCCGCGAGCCAGCCGTCGCCATACGCATCGGCGAAGCCGATATAGCCCAGGGTCTTCACGCCGTTGGCCTTCATGTTGACGGCGATCGCGTCGGCCATCAGCGCGTCGGACTGAGGCGTCTTGAAGACCCAGCGCGTCTTCGGGTTGGTGGGGTCGACGATGCGGGCGGCTGCGGCCATCGAGATCATCGGCGTCCCGGCATCCGCCGCGACGTCGACCATGGCCAGCGAGTTGGGCGTGATGGTGGAGCCAACCAGCACGTCGACCTTGTCCTCCGTGATCAGCTTCTTGGCGTTCTGCACCGCCCGGGTCGTGTCCGACCCGTCGTCCAGCACGATCCAGTTGACCTTCTCGCCGGCGATGGTCGCCGGCAGCAGTTCGAAGGTGTTCTTTTCGGGAATGCCCAGCGACGCCGCCGGCCCGGTGGCGGACAGCGTGACGCCGACGTTGATCTCGGCGAGCGCGGATGCCGCGAGCGACAGGGTGATGGCCGCGGCGAGCGCGGACAGGGACTTGCGGGTGTTCATCATGTTCCTCCTTGGTAGTGGCGAGCGATTCTGGCAAACGCGGCGGGAGGGGTCAAATGGCGACTTTACCTTGCTTTGATGTCGCGCAAACGCGAACGCCGCGGCGCGTGGTCCGCCTGCCCTACCGGGCGCAGAACGCCACTCCCTCGCCGATCCAGCCTTGCGCCTGCATGGCGAGGTACACGGCGCCGTCGGTCGTATAGCGATGATTGACGGCCGCGAGCGTGGCGGGGTTGTTGTACAGCCGGTAGACCGGATGCGCGGGCGCGGGACAGGCATCCGCAGCCGGCAGTCGCATGCGAAACGCCGCGCCCTCGTCGGTCCACAGCGGATTGGCGCGCAACGACGCGCACTCGGGGGCGAAACCAGTGTAGAAATGGGTGTTGGGACCCACGCCAGGCGTGCCGAACAGGCGGCAGACATCGACCGCGGCGCCGTCGTCCGCGTCCGATACCGCGAAGGCGTAGCCCGTGCGCCGCCACGCGCCATCGAGTCCGCCCGCGTCGAGAAACGCCGCCTCCTCCGCGAACGCGGTCAGGAAGTAGTGCGCCAGCGCTGCGTTGTAGTACTCCACCGCGACCGCCGCCGCCGGATCGGGGGCGAGGCGATGGATCCGGCCCGCCGAGGCATCCGCCCAGTACACCTCGCCGTCGGCGTCCTCGCCGAAGGCCGTGACCTGGTGATTCGTGTCGACCGGCACCTCGGTGCGCCACGCGCCTTCGCGGTCGCGCGCGGCTGACCACACGCGGCCGGTGCAATAGTCGGCATACAGGTAGCGGCCGTACAGGACCGGCACCCGGCGGCCACGGTACACGACACCGCCCGTCACGGAGCAGCCAAGGCTGTGGTCGTAGGTGAGGATCGGCGCGGTGAACGCGGCCGCGCCGCAGGGCGCGCCGCCGCCAAGACCCGTGCAGCGCGTGCCTTCGAGCACGCGCCAGCCGAAGTTGACACCGTCGGCCAGCGGTTGCGGCAGGAAGTCGATTTCCTCCTGCACGTCCTGCCCGACGTCGCCGATGTACAGGTCGCCGGTAACCCGGTCGAAGCTGAACCGCCACGGATTGCGCAGGCCACTTGCGAAGATCTCGGGGCGTCCGCCCCCGTTGGCGTACACGTTCGCGGGCGGGATCGCGTAGGGCGTGCCGCGGTCGACGTCGAGGCGCAGCATCTTGCCGAGGAGGTCCTGCGGATCCTGCGCGCGATTGCCGGGGTCGTTGCCGCTGCCGCCGTCACCCATGCCGATGTACAGCAGTCCGTCCGGGCCGAAGCGCAGCGCCCCGCCGTTGTGATTGGCGAACGGCTGCGCGACGGTCAGGAGCTCGGTGCGCGACGAAGGATCGGCCGCATCCGGGTTGCCCGCACTGACGCGGAACGACGCGATGACCGTTGCCCCGTCGCCGGCGCGCGTGTAGTTGACGTAGAACGTGCCGTTGTCGGCGTACCGCGGGTGAAAGGCGAGCCCGAGCAGTCCGCGCTCGCCGCCGGACGACACGAGATTGCGCAGGTCGAGAAACGTCGCGCCGATGGCGCCGCCGTACAGGATGCGGATGAGTCCGCCTTGCTCGACGACGAAAAGCCGTGCCGCATCGCCCGGCGGCCGCTGGATGTCGACCGGCGCGCTGACCCCGCTCGCCACCAGCTCGACGCGCACCGGCAACGCCGCCTGCGCGGCGGCGGCAGCCAGGCAGGCGAGCGCCGCGGCGAGAAGGCGAAGCACTACTTCTTCAGCAGGTCGCGGATCTCGCGCAGGAGCAGCACGTCCTCGGGGACCGCGGGTGCGGGTGCGGCGGCCGGCGCTTCGAGCTTCGCCTTCGCCTTGGCGAACTGGCGCACCATCCAGAAGATGACGAAGGCCAGGATGATGAAATTGATCACGATGGTCACGAAGTTGCCCCACCCCAGCAGCGGCACGCCCGCCTTGGTCAGCGCCTCGTAGGTCATGGGGCCGCCGTAGCCCGTGGGCGCCGGCGCCAGCATGACGTAGTAGTTGGAGAAATCGAGCCCGCCGAACACGCGGCCGACCACCGGCATGATGATGTCCTTGACCAGCGAGTCGACGATCTTGCCGAACGCGGCGCCGATGATCACGGCCACCGCGAGATCGATGACGTTGCCCTTGACCGCGAAGTCGCGGAATTCCTTGAGCATGGACACGAGGGGTCTCCTAGCCTTGTCTAGCCGTTTGTTGAAGTTCGCGACCGTATCCCCCGGTGTCATCCTTCAGCGCAGCGAGGGATCCGCTTTCGCGTCGAATCAGCGAGTTGCGTAAAGCAGATCCCTCGTCGCCTTCGCTCCTCGGGATGACACCGTGGGATTTTCAACGGACTGCTTTAATTGCTAAACCGCCGCTTCGCCGGACTCGCCGGTGCGGATGCGGATGACCTGCTCGATCGAGGTGACGAAAATCTTG
>JADLEZ010000528.1 GCA_020845855.1 Burkholderiales bacterium | reverse complement strand
GCGCGCGCTGGGACTGCGTGACCGTGGGGTGATCGCGCCCGGCATGCGCGCCGATCTCGCGCGCTGGGCGATTCGCGAGCCCGCGGAGCTCGCGTACCGGATCGGCGGCAACGCGAGCGCAGGCGCCGTGCGCGGCGGCCGGGTTGCCTACTGGACGACATGATGGACTTGTGGCGACTCCATCAAGGTGACGGCCCGCTCATCGTCAACGTGCCGCATGCCGGGACGCTGGTGCCCGAGGCCGTGGGCGGGCGCCTGACGCTCGCCGCGCGCGCGCTGCCCGACACCGACTGGCATGTCGAGAAGCTGTACGACTTCGTTGCGGGCGAGGGCGCGACGCTGATGACGGCCATGCAGTCGCGCTACGTCATCGACCTCAACCGCGACCCTTCCGGTGCGGCGCTGTATCCCGGCGCGGATAACACCGAGCTCTGCCCCACGCGCACGTTCGCCGACCAGCCGATCTACGCGCCCGGCGGCGAGCCCACACCCGACGAAGTGGCGCAACGCACGACCAGCCACTTTCTGCCGTACCACCGCGAGCTCGCCGCGCAAGTGAGGCGGGTGCGCGACCGTCACGGCTACGCGATCCTGCTCGACGGCCACTCGATCCAAAGCGAAGTGCCGCGTTTTTTCGCGGGCCGGCTGCCCGACTTGAACCTCGGCACGGCCAACGGCGCGAGCTGCGCGCCGGAACTGCAGGCTGCCGCGGCGGCCGTGCTGGCGGCAGCCGCGGGCTTCACCCATGTCGTCAACGGCCGTTTCAAGGGCGGCTGGATCACCCGCCACTACGGGCGGCCGGGCGACAACGTGCACGCGCTGCAGCTCGAGATGGGCATGCGCTGCTACATGGACGAGGCGCCGCCGTATCCGTGGCACGCGGCGCGCGCCGCGCCGCTGGTCGCGGTGCTGCGGCGGCTGGTCGCCACGCTCGCCGCGTGGAAACCGTCGTGATCCGCATCTACATCGCGCGCCAGCGCTACGACGCGTGGCTGGTGGCCGACCGCCTCAACCAGGCCGGTATCCGCGCCCACGTCTTCAACCAGCATGCGTCGAGCATCGTGGGTGACGTGCCGTGCGACCACGTTGCGCAGCCGCAGGTGTGGATCGAGCGCGAGATCGATCGCGAGCGCGCGCAGATCGTGCTGCGCGATATCGAGGCGGCGGGCCATCGCGCGGACAGCGTCGCGTGCGCAAGCTGCGGCGAGGAGTCGCCCGGCAACTTCGACCTGTGCTGGAAGTGCGGGGCCACGCTGTAAAGCCGCGGCGCTCGCTGCCCCGCGCTCTCGAGCTCCGCCGGTAAGGGATCCGCCGGCGAGGGCTGCCAAAGCCGGTATCAAGACGTGCGCAGGATCGGCTGCAGCTTTCGCTTCACCGCGGCTTCGGTTTCGCGCTCCAGCGCGCGGTAGCGCCGCACGAGCTCGCTGCCGGTCGTGGTGAGTGCGCTGCCGCCGCCGCGCGCGCCGCCCGACGCGGTGGCCACCGCCGGTGCGACGAGGCAGCGGTTGGTCTCGTCGACCAGGAGCCACGCGCGGCGATACGACATGCCGAGCGCCTTCGCGGCGGAGGTGATCGATCCCATGTCCCGAATCGCTTCCAGCAGCGCCACCTTGCCCGGGCCGATGGCGAGGTCGCTGCCCCTCGTGTCGCCGCGAATATGGAACCGGACCTCGGGTCTCACAGAACTACCCTCCGCGCTATCGCGCTTCGGGGCAATTCGCCCTCGGGGCGGCCCTTCGGTCTCATGCCGCCTCGCGACGTCAAGCGTAGCCGACACTGCGCTGGTCGAGCGATACTGCCTTCACCAGCACGAACACGTCGCGTCCCTCGCGCAACCCGAGCTCCTCCACCGCCTTGCGCGTGACCCGCGCGTGGATCGTCGTGGTTCCGACCGCGGCCGTCACTTCGGCGACCGGACCCGCGTCCACGCGCACGGCCGCGACGCGCCCCGGCAGCACGTTGAGAATGCTGATCTGTTCCGGCCGGCGCAGGGCGAGCGAGACGTCGCGGGCGCGCACGCGCGCGCGCACGCGCTCGCCCGGCGCCGCGGCCAACCGCGGCAAGACCAGCTCGCCGCCGTCGAAGCCCAGCGTCGTGAGCCCGCTCGTCGCGTCGTGCCCGAGCACCCGCGCCTCGATCAGCGACCCCGACTCGTAGCGGCCGGTTGCCGGGCGCAGGTCGGCCCGCGCCATGACGTCCTCGACGTCGCCGACGGCGAGGCACTTGCCTTCGGACAGGAGCACGACGGTGTCGGCGAGGCGCGCGATCTCGGCGACCGCGTGGCTCACGTAGACGATCGGAATGGACAGCTCGTCGCGCAGGCGCTCGATGTAGTCGAGGATCTCGACCCGGCGGCCGATGTCGAGCGAGGCGAGCGGCTCGTCCATCAGCAGGATGCGCGGCTGGGCAAGCAGCGCGCGGCCGATCGCGACCCGCTGCCGCTCCCCTCCCGACAGCGTGCGCGGCTTGCGCCGGAGGAGGGCACCAAGCCCCAGCAGTTCGACGACGCGATGCTCGTCGATGAACCGCTCGGCGGCAGCGCGGCGGCGCTGCCCGTACACGAGATTGGCATGCACCGACAGGTGCGGGAACAACCGTGCTTCCTGGAACACGTAACCGATGCGCCGCCGCTCCGGGCGCAGGTCGATGCCGCGCGCCGAATCGAACAGCACGTGGCCGTTGACGCGGACCGCGCCGCGCAGCGGGCGGCCGATGCCGGCAATGGCGTTGACCAGCGTCGTCTTGCCCGCGCCCGAGCGGCCGAACAAGCCCACGATCGGCGCGTCGGCCGTGAAGGCGACGGCAAGGTGGAACGCCCCGCGGCGCTCTTCGATGTCAACGTCGATCATCGCCTTGACCCGCCTTCGCGCGCCGCGTGAGCCACTCCGAGCCCGCGAGTGCGGCGAGCGACAGCGCCACCGCGATGAGCGAGAGCCGCAGCGCCTGCGCGTCACCGCCCGGCACCTGCGTGAAGCTGTAGATCGCGAGCGGCAGCGTTTGCGTCTCGCCGGGGATATTGGACACGAAGGTGATGGTGGCGCCGAACCCGCCCAAGCCGCGCGCGAACGAGAGCATGGCGCCGGTGATGATCCCCGGTACGGCGAGCGGCAGCGTCACGGAGGCGAACACCCAGGTTCGCGATCCGCCGAGCGTGCGCGCCGCGACTTCGAGCCGGCGGTCGACCGCCTCGATCGACAGCCGGATGGCGCGCACCATCAGGGGAAAGCCCATCAGCGCGGACGCGAGCGCCGCACCCGTCCACCGGAACGCGAACACGATGCCGAACCACTGGTCGAGCAGGCTGCCGATCGGGCCGCGCCTGCCGAACAGCACGAGGAGCGCGAAACCGACCACCACCGGCGGCAGCACCAGCGGCAGGTGCACGAACGCATCGACCAGCGTCTTGCCCGGGAACGAGAAGCGCGCGAGCGCGAACGCCACCAGGATAGCGAGCGGAAGGCTGGCGACGACGCTGACGAGCGCGACCCGCAGGCTGAGTGCCAGGATTCCGATCTCGTCGGGAGTCAGTCCCATGCAACTACAGCGCGCCGCCGAATCCGAACTTCTCCCACACCGCGCGCGCCGGCTCCGAGCGCAAGTAGGCGAGGAACGGCCGCGCGGCCGGCGCCTTGCTCGATGCGAGCACCGCCGCGGGATAGATGATCTGCGGGTGGCTAGCGGGCGGAAAGGTGTCGACGATGCGCACGCCCCTGTCCGCGAACGCGTCGGTCGCGTACACCACGCCGAGCGGCGCTTCGCCGCGGGAAACGAGCGCGAGCGCGGCACGCACGTTGTCCGCGCGCGCGACCTGGCGTTCCACACTCGCCCATACGCCGAGGTACTCGAGCGCACGCTTGCCGTACTTGCCGGCCGGCACGCTGTCGGGATTGGCCATTGCGAGCTTCTCCCGGCCGAGCGCCGCCGCGAGCGCGAAATTCGGCCCGATGGGCAACGACGCCTTGCTCGACGCCGGCGCGATCAGCACCAGCGCGTTGCGCAGGAGGTTGACGCGCGTCCCGGCCGCCAGCAGCTTCCTCTGGTCGACGTGGTCCATCCAGGCCAGGTCCGCGGAGATGAAAAGGTCGGCGGGCGCGCCGTTGTCGATCTGCTTCGCGAGCGCGCTGCTGGCGCCATACGATACGGTGACCTTGTTGCCGCTCGCGGCTTCGAATCGCCTGGCCTGTTCGTCGAGCGCGTCCTTGAGGCTTGCCGCCGCGAACACCAGGACATCCGCCGCGCGGGCAGGTGTTGCAGGCAGCACGGTTACCACCGCCATCAGGACAGCACCGAGCGCACGTCGCATTACATCCTCCATGGCACCGGATGCGTAATATACCGCAAAATATGACGCACGCGAGCCCCTAGGATTCGACCGATGAAGCAGGAGCGTACGTTTGTCCGCGCGGCCCGCCGGGGCGACGCTTCGCCGGTCAGGGAGCACCCGGCCAGGCGAACCGGATCACGACCGGCGCGCCGATGCCCGCGAGCCTCGGTCGAACGGGCGATGCACGCCGTTGAGGAAGCACAGCCCAGGCCCGGTGCCGACGCCCTGGTCGACTGCGGTGGGGACGGCGAAGGACGCGACGCGGATTCCGCCTTCGACGTTGCCGTGTACGTCG
>JADLEZ010000527.1 GCA_020845855.1 Burkholderiales bacterium | reverse complement strand
TCTCTTCTACCGCTAGCGAGGAGGCGCGCATGGGTGGCGGGATAGGGGTCGAGCGGGCCGGCGCGATCGCCACCGTCGTGCTCGACCGCCCCGAGAAGCTCAATGCGCTGACGCTCGCGATGTGGCGAGAGCTCGGCGAGGCGATTCAACGACTGTCAGCGGACGATTCGGTGCGCTGCGTGATCCTGCGCGGCGCCGGCGAGAAGGCCTTCTCGCCGGGCAACGACATCGGCGAGTTCGCCACCGCGCGCGCCAACAAGGCGCAGGCCATCGAGTACGGCAAGGCGATGCACGGCACGCTGCGCGCGCTGGCCGAATGCCGCCATCCGCTGGTGGCGCAGATCCACGGCATCTGTGTCGGCGGCGGACTCGAGATCGCGGCGCTGTGCGACCTGCGCATCTGCGGCGAAGGAAGCCGCTTCGGCGTCCCCATCAAGAGCCTGGGCCTCGTCATGGCGTACGACGAGATGGCGCCGCTCGTGCGTCTGGTCGGTCGCGCGGTCGCCCTCGAGATCCTGCTCGAAGGCCGCATCTTCGACGCCGCCGAGGCGCTCGCCAAGGGCCTCGTCACGCGGGTGGTCGCCGACGATGCGGTGGCCGCCGAAGCGCGCGCCGCCGCGGAGCGAATTGCCGAGGGCGCGCCGCTCGTGGCGCGCTGGCACAAGCGCTTCGCGCGGCGCCTGGCCGATCCGCGGCCGCTGACCGGCGCCGAACTCGACGAGTGCTTCGACTGCTTCGACACGCAAGACTTCCGCGAGGGGTACGCCGCGTTCCTCGCCAAGCGCAAGCCGCGCTTCACCGGGGCATGAGCCAGCTCCCGCACCCCGGTCCGCTGGCCGGTATGCGCGTGCTCGAGCTCGCGCAGATCATGGCGGGGCCCACCTGCGGGATGATGCTCGCGGATCTCGGCGCCGACGTGATCAAAGTGGAGAAGCTTCCCGGCGGCGACGATTCGCGCGGTTATCGCGAGCCGCGCGTCAACGGCGTCTCGGCGCCCTTCTTGATGCTCAACCGCAACAAGCGCGGCATCGCGCTCGACCTCAAGCGCGCCGAGGGGCGTGCCGTCCTGCTGCGCCTCGTGCGCCACGCGGACGTGCTGGTCGAGAATTTCCGGGGCGGAACGATGGAGAAGCTCGGGCTCTCCTACGACGTGCTCGCCGCCGACAATCCCGCGCTCATCTATTGTGCGATCACCGGCTTCGGGCGCGACGGGCCGCTCGCCGGCAAGGGCGGCTTCGACCTCGTGGCGCAGGGCTTCGCGGGACTGATGGCAATCACCGGCGAACCCGGACGGCCGCCGGTCAAGAACGGCAATCCGGTGTCCGACATCAACGCCGGCATCCTGGGCGCGCTCGGCGTGCTTGCCGCGTACACGCATCGCCTGCGCACCGGGCGCGGGCAGATCGTCGACACGTCGCTGTTCGAGGCGGCGCTGCAGCAGACGTACTGGCACGCCGCGAGCTTTTTCGCCACCGGCGAATCGCCGGGTCCACTGGGCTCCTCGCACATCCTGACCGCGCCGTACCAGGCGTTCGAGGCGAGCGACGGCCACCTCGTCATCGGCGGCGCCAACCAGCCCAACTGGGAGCGGATCGCGGACGCGCTCGGGCATCCGGAGTGGCGCCGCGACCCGCGCTTTGCCGACAACAGCGCGCGCATGCGTAACCTGCCCGCGCTCGTGGAAGCGATGAACGCGGTCCTGCGCACGGGCACGCGCGCGGATTGGATCGCGAAGCTCGACGCCGCCGGCGTGCCGGCGGGTCCCGTGCATACGCTCGGTGAAGCGCTCACCCACCCGCAGACGCGCTCGCGCGGCATGGTGGTCGACCTCGTGCATCCCGAGGCGGGACCGACGCGGGCGGTAGGATGCCCGGTGCACCTCTCAGGCACTCCCGCGCGCGTCGAACGCCCCGCGCCGCGGCTGGGCGAGCACACGCGGGAAGTGCTGCGGGAGGCGGGCTATGCGGACGAGGAGATCGATGAGTTCGTGACCACCGGGGTGGTCGCCGCGACGTCCTAAAGCGGAAGCATCCGGGCCGCCAGGATATCGGAATTCTTTACACCGGCGGCGACCGACTTTCCTTGCGCGACAAAAACTTCAGGTTAATTCAATATGTTACGTCATCCGTCCGGCTTGGAACGCGGGTTGCTTGTGCCTGTACTTGAATAGCGCGCCCTCCATTGCGCGATACCGTCGGACCATCCTTTGGGTGGAAACAGGGGGAATCACCGATGCTCCAAGCCATTTCCAAGCTGCGCGCACTGGCGCTCGCTGCCACGCTCGGCTCAGTCCTCGCGTTCAGCAGCCCGTCCTCGGCGACGGCGTTCCAGGTGACGTTCGACCCGGAGTTACTGTACGGAACCGCCATCTTCGACCTCCAGGAGGCGTGCCTCGCGAACGACGGGAACTACGACAAGTGGTGGGAGCTCCTCGCGCTCGCGGAAAGCGGGTGCTACATCACCTTCGGGGGCGCGAGAATCAGCATCACCGGCGAGTACGGGCAGTACACCGAGTACAACACCATCATTCCGTTCGATCTCGTCCTATTCACACACCTGATCGTCAGCGATCACGATCTCGCCGGAATCACGACGCTCATCCTGCTCGAGCCGGTGAGCACCGCGTCGGCAGCGGCTGCCTTCACCCTCCAGACCTCGTCGTTCCTCCATGAATGCCACGAAGCGCTGCTGTTCACCGCGGCCGGCGACGTCAAGTTCTGGGGCTGTGGCAGCGACGGACAGCGGCTGCCCGCGCTCACCGGAGACGTGATCGGCATCGCGCGCATTCCGGAGCCGGGAACGCTCGCACTCCTGGCCGGCGCGGGTCTCGCCGGATGGTGGGTGCGTCGCCGCCGGCAGCGCACCGGCTGACCTCGCTCTAGGCGAGCGCGCGCTTCTCCTGCGGCAGCGTCAGGAGCCGTTCGACCGCATCATCGATTGCGCTCGCCTGTCCCGCGGTCCACGCGGCGTCGTACGCCGCTTTCGTGAGCGCGTCGCGAGCAGACTCGACCCGAGCCTGCCAAGTGGCGGCAACCAGCGGTGAGCGCGGAAGCAGCAATTTTTCCCGCGCCGACTCGGCCGCGCTATAAGCCCTGACGGCTTCCTCCGGCTGACCCCGCTGCCGCAGAAGCTCCCCGTAGTCCTCGAGGCAGTCGAGCATCTCCGCGTTCATGGCGAACGACCGGAAAGCGCCGACGGCCTCGTCCAGGCGCATCCGCGCGGCCGTCGAATCGCCCGCCGCCGCGTCGGTCTTGCCCAGGTACCACAGCGCGATCGCACCGCCACGCTTGTCACCGGCGTTGCGGCAGATGCTCTCGGACTGCGTGAAGTGGGCGCGCGCCGCCGGCAGCTCACCCAAGAGAAACGCGATCTCGCCCAGTCCCCGCTCGCAGTCGCTCTCGAGCTCCTGATGCTTGAGCGACCGCGCGATGGC
>JADLEZ010000526.1 GCA_020845855.1 Burkholderiales bacterium | reverse complement strand
GTCACGTCGTTCATCGCGGGCGCGGTTCCCGCCGTTGCGCTCTGGGTGCCGTTCAACCTGATCGTGCGCGACAAGGTGCCCGGCGCGAAGATGCTCGTCGACGCCTCGGCCTACTATCCGCAGGCGGCGATCGTCGGCGGCTGGTCGACGCGCGCCGACTACTACGACAAGAACTACGCCGTCCTGCCGCGCATCATCCGCGGCTGGGTCGATGCCAACGATTACCTGGTCGCCAACCCCGACGCCGCGCTCGAGGCCATCCAGAAGGCGCACTACAAGGAGGTCCCGCTCCCGGATCTCAAGGAACAGTACAAGGCGCAGAAGATGTTCACGTCCGCCGAATGGCGCAAGCTGTACGCGGACGGCACCGTCACCGGGTGGCTGCAGCAGGTGACCGACTTCTTCGTGCGCTTCGCCAACATCCAGAACCCGGTGCCCGCTTCGAAGTATTTCGAGACCAAGCCCTACCTCGACACGGTAAAGGCGTAAGGGGGCGCATGCGGGTCCTGGTCACCGGAGGCGCCGGCTTCATCGGCGCCTATCTCCTGCCAGCCTTGTTGCAGCGCGGGTACGAGGTGACGGTGTTCGATGCGGTCGCGCCGCCGGCGTCCGCCGCGAGCGACCGCGTCGAATACGTACGCGGCGACTTGGGCTCGCCGGCGGACGTCTACCGCGCGATGATGGCGTGCCGGCCACAAGGCGTGTTCCACCTGGGCGCGATCCTCGCGGGGCCGTGCGAAGTGAACCCGCAGCGCGGCTTCGCGGTGAACTTCGGGTCCACCCAGGCGCTGCTCGACGCGAGTGTCGCGCTCGGCGTGCGCAAGTTCTTCCTGGTGAGCTCGATCTCGGTGTTCGGCCGCGATGCCCCGGAGCCCGTCGCCGACGACGCAGTCAAGAACCCGGAGACGGTCTACGGCCAGACCAAGCTCGCGTGCGAGCATCTTCTGCGCTGGTACGCGAGCAAGCATGGCCTCGACGCCGGCGCGCTGCGCTTCACCTGGGTGTTCGGGCCGGGCCGCACCACCGGCATCACCGCGCTGTACTCCTCGCTCCTTCTCGACGCTATCGCCCGCGGCGAGCCGGTCACCATCGCCAACCCCGACGAGCGCGGCGACTGGCTCTACGTCAAGGACGCGGTGAAGGCCATCCTGGCGCTGTGGGACGCGCGCGAGCTGTCGCGGCGCGTCTTCAACATCGCGGGCGGTGTGCACTCCATACGCGAGGTGGTCGGGATCGCGCGCAAGCTGCGGCCCGACGCGCGCGTCGAGCTCGTCGCTGGCGGACCCTCGCAGTCGCCCTACCCCGTGGCCTACGACGACAGCGCCGCCCGCCGCGAGCTTGCCTTCACCCCCGACTACACGATCGAGGCGGCCGTCGCCGAGCATCTGCGCACGGTCGCCGCCGCCTGAAAGGTTCCGTCATGCAGGAAGTGCTTCTCGACTACGGCGACACGCGCATGCGGGTCGAGCTTGCGGATAGCGCGCTCGTCGTTCGCTACGGCAAGACCTACACCGATCCGCCGGCGGTCGATCCGGTCACCGCCACGCGTTCGGCGCTGGCGGCGCCGCTCGGTACGCCGCCGCTGCGCGACCTCGCAGGGCCCGGCAAGAAGGTCGTCATCGGCTTTCCCGATCGGGTCAAGGGCGGCATGCAGCCGACCAGTCATCGTCGGGTGGCGATCCCGCTGGTGGTGGAGGAATTGCTGGCCGCCGGCACTCGCATCGAGGACATCACGCTGCTGTGCGCGATGGGGCTGCACCGCAAGAACACGGTAGAGGAATGGCACCAGTACCTCGGCCGCGGCATCGTCGAGCGCTTCTGGCCGGAGCGCCTCGTCAACTACGACGCCGAGGCGCCCGATCTCGTCGACTTCGGCGCCGACGCGATGGGCAACCGCGTGCAATGCAATCGGCTGATCGCCGAAGCCGACCTGCCCATCGTCATCGGGCACGTGTCGGGCAACCCCTACGGCGGCTACAGCGGCGGCTACAAGATGATCGTCACCGGCATGTCCGGCTGGCAGTCGATCGCCTCGCACCACACCCCGTCGACCATGCATCGCCGCGACTGGCTGGGCGCGAGCACCCATTCGCACATGCGCAAGCAGTTCCGCTCGATCGGCGAGGCGATGGAAAGGGGCATCGGCAAGCGGTTTTTCGCGGTCGACGCCGTGCTCGGGCAGTTCGCCGAGGTGCTCGACGTGAAGGCCGGCTTACTCGACATGGTCGAAGACGCGACCTGGCCGCTCGCCGACCGCCGCACCAACGTGGCGCTCGACATGCCGGAGCCGGCCGACGTGCTCGTCATCGGCCTTCCCCGCAACTTCCACTACGGTCCGGGGATGGGCACCAACCCCATCCTCATGAGCCTCGCCATCGGCGGCCAGCTCACCCGCTGCTGGCACGCACTGCGCGAAGGCTGCGTGGTCATCGCCGCGGCGGGGTGCGACGGCTGGTTCAACCCGCACTGGTTCCCGTCGTACGAGCGGACGTACGAGGCCTTGCAGCGCTACACGAGCGCCGCCGACTTCCTCGCCTCCGACGCCGCCGCGGCCATCGTCGCCGACTACGATTACCGCTGGCAGTACTCCAACCGCTACACCTACCACCCCTTCCACGCGATGAGCATGGTGAGCGGCGGCAGCATCCTCGGCCTGTGGACCTCGGCGGTGCTGATGGTCGGCGCGCAAGCGCCGCAGTACGCGCGCGGCATGGGCTTCGTTCCGGTGAAGGACTTCGCCGACGCCATGCGCCACGCCGAGCGGATCGTGGGCCACAACCCGCGCATCCTGTGCACGCCCGAGTGCTTCTCCGGCGGTGCCTCCGTGCACCTGCACCGCAAGCAGGGGATGCACCATGCCGCCTGACGGCACGCGCGTGGGCGTGGTCGGCGCCGGCGCGATGGGAGGGCCGGCGGCGCGCACATTGGCCGCAGCGGGCTTCCCGGTGCGGGTGTACGACCCGTCGGCGAGCGCCCGCGCGGCGCTGCAAGCGCTCGCCGGTGTCGAGGTGGTGACCTCGCTTGCCGAGCTCGGCCGCGGCGCCGACATCGTGCTCATGTACCTGCCGGGACCGCAGGAAGTCGCCGCCTGCGTGCCGGAGCTCATCGCGCATGCGCGCACGAAGGCCGCCATCGTCGACCAGAGTACCGTCGATCCGGAAACGTCGCAGCGCATGTCGGCGCTCGCGACAGCGAAGTCGATCAGTTACGTGGATGCACCGGTCCTCGGTCGCCCCGCCAGTATCGGCAAGTGGACGCTGGTGGCCGGCGGAAGCGAGGCCGATATCGAGCGTTGCCGGCCGGTGCTGCAGGCGCTCGCCGCGAGCATCGTCCACGTCGGCCCCGCCGGCTCCGGCAACAAGGTCAAGCTTTTGAACCAGCTCATGTTCGGCGCCATCAACGCCATGACCGCCGAGATGATGGCGATCGCCGCGCACATGGGTCTTTCGCCTGAGTTGCTATACCAGGCGATCACCGGCAGCAACGCGGCCACGGTGAGTAACCTCTTCCGCGAGCTCGGGGCGCGCATCGCCGCCGGCGACTACGACCGTCCCACTTTCTCGATCGACCTGCTGGCCAAGGACGTCCGCCTTGCCGCCGACATGGCCAAAGCGCACGGCGCGCCGCCGATCGTCGCGCGCGGTGTGGAGCTCCTCAACGAAGCCGCGCGCGCGCAGGGTTTGGGCAAGCTCGACACCGCAGCAATGTGGAAGGTGTACGCGGGGATCTGGGGCGGACGGTAGGCGGACCGATCCGATCGACAATCGCCACATCCTCGCCGCGGCCTCGCACTTAAAGCTGATTGACGGCACCGTCGGCTGATTATTGAGGCAAGACATTGATTAATAGGTTTAAAATTGTACTTGACCGTCGTCTGTGTTACCGTGTAGTTTGTTGTGTAGATAGAGGCAAAAATGGCTCTCAACATTCGCAATCCCGAAACCGAGCGCTTGGCGGAGGCCGTCGCCAAGCTGGCGGGAGAAACCAAGACCGAAGCGGTCACCCGCGCGCTCCAGGACCGGTTGGCTCGCTTGCGGCGTGAACGCTCCGGCCGGCGCCTTGCCGACGAACTCGACGACCTCGCCCGCCGATGCGCAGGACTGAAGGTCAAGGACGCGAGATCTGCCGACGAGATTCTCGGATACGACGAACGGGGCCTGCCGGGCCGATGATCGTCGACACTTCCGCGCTGCTCGCGATCCTGCAGGACGAACCCGAGCGGCGCGCCTTCAACGAAGCGATCGAAGCCGCCGATGCCTGCCGAATGTCGGCAGCGACGTTCGTCGAAACGTCGATCGTCGTCGATGCGCGATTCGGCGCGGAAGGCCTGCAGGCTCTGGATCGGCTGATCGAGATCGCGGACATCGAGATCGTGCCGGTAGACCTGACGCAGGCACGGGCGGCCCGTGATGCCTACCGGCGTTTTGGCAAGGGGTGCGACCCGGCGGGGCTCAACTACGGCGATTGCTTCTCGTACGCGCTCGCAGCCGTGCTTCGCGAGCCGCTGCTGTTCAAGGGAACCGACTTCGAGCAAACGGACGTTGCCCCCGTCGTCTCGCACCATCCCTGAAGGATGCGGCGATTCGGCGCGGCCGATTTGCCGGTCGATCAATGGTTCGCGGATCTCACAGCTTTGCCGGAAATGGCAGTAAAGCCTGTCACGGTCGACCGGCATAAGGACGCCGCTGCCGAAAACCGTGATAGCGTTTTCCATACCATGACCGCGCCACGGCATCTCGAGTTGCACGTGCCGGAGCCTCCCGCGCGACCCGGGCACGAGCCCGATTTCTCGTACCTGCAGGTCTCGCCCGCGGGCGCGGTACGCAAGCCGCCGCTCGACACGCGGCCCGCGCAAACGCGCGACATCGCCGAGGCGCTGGTGCGTGTGCTCGATGACGAGGGTCGTGCCGTCGGCCCCTGGG
>JADLEZ010000525.1 GCA_020845855.1 Burkholderiales bacterium | reverse complement strand
GTGGCGACAACAACACTCTGGCCATCAACTACACGGGCGGTTCCGCGACCGTGGCGATGAGCGGTACCGGCGCGGCGGCGCCGACTGCCAACGTTTCCGCGTCGCCGGGAAGCTTGAGCTTCGGCAATGTCACCGCCGGCAGCACGAGCGCAACCCAGGCGGTGACGGTGAGCAACACTGGTGGCGCGGCCGCGACCAGTCTCGCGGTCGCGAGCGGCAGCAGCGAGTTCGTGGTGAGCGGCAACAATTGCGGCGGCACGCTCAACGCGGGTGCGACCTGCACGTTCAACGTAGCGTACGCGCCCAGTGCCGCGGGCGCCGACAGCTCCAGCGTCAGCGTGAGCCACGCAAGCGGCTCGACCTCGGTGACGGTGGGCGGCACCGGCACCGCAGCCGCCACGCCTGCCCTGTCGGCGAACCCGGCGTCGCTCGCGTTCGGCGGCGTCACGGTAGGCGGCTCGAGCACGCCCATGAGCCTCACGATCAGCAACACCGGCGGAGCAGCCGCCGCGAGCCTGAGTCTCGCCAACAGCAACGCGGCACGCTTCGCGGTCAGCGGCAACACCTGCGGCAGCTCGCTCGCCGCGGGCGCGTCGTGCGCGCTTACCGTGACCTACACGCCGGCTGCGGCTGGCAACGATAGCGGACAGCTTACGTTCGCCTTCACCGGGGGCAACCTGACGGTGGCGATGTCGGGCAGCGGTACGGCCGTCGCGGCCGCCAACGTGTCGGTATCGCCGGGAAGCTTGAGCTTCGGCAACGTCACCGTCGGCAGCACGAGCGGCGCGCAGGCGGTGACCGTGAGCAACACCGGCGGCGCGGCTGCCTCGGGCGTCGCGGTGGCGAGCGGCAGCAGCGAGTTCGTGGTGAGCGGAAACACCTGCGGCGCGACGCTCAACGCGGGCGCCACGTGCACGTTCAACGTGGCGTATGCGCCGAAGGGCGCCGGCGCGGACAGCGCCAGCGTCACGGTGAGCTATACCGGCGGCAGCGGGCCGATCGCGGTATCCGGCACCGGCACCACCGCGGCGACGGCCAGCCTGTCGGCATCGCCCCCGCTCGTCGCCTTCGGCAGCGTGACCGTTGGCCAGTCGTCGAGCGGCATGGTCATCACCGTCAACAACGCGGGCGCCGCGGCCGCTACCGCGGTCGCGCTGTCGAACAGCAACCCGGCCGAATTCGGCGTGAGCGGCAATAGCTGCGGCGCGACCATCAGCGCGGGCGGTTCCTGCGCGCTCACGGTGAAGTACACGCCGAGCGCGCCGGGTGCCGACACGGCGACGCTCACGTTCAACCACGCCGGCGGGTCGCTGGTGGTATCGCTCACCGGCACCGGCGCCGCTACGCCGCCGCCGCCCCCGCCGCCGGGACAAGGCCAGCTCTCGATGCCGTCGTCGGTCACGCTGCCCGACACCGCGCTCGGCACGTCGAGCGCGCCGCAATCCGTGACGCTGTCCAATATCGGCTCGGCCGCGGTGACGGTCAGCGCGGTCACCAGCAGCTCGGCCGAGTTCGCGGTCGGCGGCATCAACTGCGCCACCGTCAACGCGGGGGCGTCGTGCGCCTTCACCGTCACGTTCACGCCGACGGCTGCGGGCGCGCGCAGCGCGACGATCACGGTCGCCGACAACGGCGTGGGAGCGCCGCACATCATCGCGGTCGGCGGCACTGGCGTTACCGGCGCCACGCCGCCGCCGACCGGGATCGCGACCGCCTTCGAGTACTACCACCAGGAGTTCGACCATTACTTCATGACGTCGATCGCGGACGAGATCGTCAAGCTCGATACCGGCTACTTCAAGGGATGGACGCGTACCGGGCGCTCGTTCAAGGTGAGTACGCAAAAGCTCGCGGGACTCAGCGTCGTGTGCCGCTTCTTCAGCACCGCGTTCGGGCTCAAGAGCTCGCACTTCTACACCCCGCAGGTCGAGGAATGCGCGATCGTCAAGGGCATGTCGACGTGGCAGTTCGAGGACGAGGTGTTCACCGTGCAGTACCCCAACCTCGCCGGCGATTGCCCGGCGAACACGGTGCCGGTGTATCGCATGTACAACCAGGGCCAGGGCGGCGCGCCCAATCACCGCTACACCACCGACCTCGCGGTGCGCGCGGAGATGCTGGCCAAGGGTTGGATCCCCGAGGGCGAAGGCAAGATCGGCGTCATCATGTGCTCGCCGATGTAGCGGCCGGCGACCCTTGCGCGGCGGACGGGGCCCTGTGCGGGCCCTGTTCCGTTTCATGAGTCCGGAATAGGATGCGGAAACGCTTGTTCGCCCTTTGACCAAAGCGGCGTGGAGTCTCGATGGCGATATTGCTGCGCAGCGTACTGGCGGCACTCGCGCTTGCCGCGAGCGCGGCGGCGCCCGCGCAGGACATCGCGCGCGGCGAGACCCTGTACCGGACCATCTGCGCGCAATGCCACAACCTGGGCGGCAACCCAGGCCCCGAGCCGGTCAAGGTCGGCGCCAACAACCCGGCGGCGATCCGAAGCGCGCTTCGGAGCGTGCCGGAGATGGGATCCTTCGAGGTGCTGTTGTCCGCGGCGGATATCGTAAACCTCGCCGCGTACCTGGGCGTGCGCTTCGGCATCCCGCCGCCAGCGGTGACCGCCGACGCGATCGAGTACTACCACCAGGGGTTCGACCACTACTTCGTCACGTGGGTGGCGGCCGAGATCGACAACCTCGACAGCGGCCGCACCGCGGGTTGGGTGCGCACCGGCGAGTCCTTCAGGGTCTATACGTCGCCGCAAGCTGGGACCGCGGCGGTGTGCCGCATCTACATTCCCCCAGGCAAGGGTGACGGCCACTTCTTCGGCCGCGACGCCGGCGAATGCGATGGCACCATGGCCAAGAACCCGACGTTCATCCTGGAGTCGCCGAGCTTCTTCCACCTGTTCCCGCCGAGTGCCGGCAACTGCGGCGCTGGGACGGTGCCGGTGTACCGCGTGTTCTCGAATCGGCTCGATGCCAACCACCGGTACACGGCCGACCGCGCGACGCGCGACCTGATGGTGGCGAGGAACTGGCTGGCGGAGGGCGACGGCGCGGACATCGTGGTGATGTGCGCACCATAAGTAGGGTCAGACCAAGGTCAGACCCTACTTATGCTACTTATGCTATTTACTTACAGAGCGAGCCGTCCGCGGCAACGCCGAGCCACTGCACGCCCTGCGCGTCGAGGAACGAAGGCGCCTGCGCCTCGAGCAGCATCGCGATGGTCGCGCAGCTTCCCGCCGCCACGCACAGCGGTGACACGACGCTGATCGACTGCCAATGCGCGACGGGCATGCCCGTCCGCGGGTTGAGGATGTGGCAATAGCGCTTTCCCCCGATCTCGAAGTAGCGCTCGTAGTCCCCGCTGGTCGCGAGCGCGCCGGTGGCGAGGTCGAAGCCCGCGACCGCGGCGTCGCGCACGCGCGGATGACGGATGCCCACGCGCCACGGCCTTCCGTCGCCTCGCGGTCCGATGGCGCGGATGTCGCCGCCCAAGTTTACGAGGCCGTGGCGCAGCCCGTGCTCCAGGCAAATGGTCGCAACGCGATCGGCGGCGTATTCCTTGCCGACGCCGCCGAAGTCGATCTCCATGCCGACGCGCGGCAGGCGCAGCGAGGTGGCACTCCATTCGACCTCGCGCCATCCGATGAGCGCGATAGCCGCCGCGAGCTCGTCCGCGCCCGGCAGCATGGGCGGCTCGCGCCGGAAGTCCCACGCGCGGCGCAGGACTCCCGAGGTGATGTCGAACAGGCCGTCGCTCAGCGCATGGCATTGGTCCGCATAGCGCAGCAGCGCGGCGGTTTCGTCGTCGATGCGCACGGCGGCGCCGCCGGCAGCCTGGTTGATGCGCGACGTGACGCTGTCCTCGCGGTAACGCGAGTACTTCGCTTCGATGCGCTTGACGTCCGCGATCGCCGCATCGGCCGCGCGGCGCGCGACGTCCATGTCTTCCGCGGCGAGCTCCAGCTCGTGCTCCGCGGCCATGGCGCGGAAGGTCTGGCGGAAGACTTTCATCCGAAAATGGGGTCAGATTCGATACTCATGACGAGTATCGAATCTGACCCCATACTCGTTTCGAGTATCGAATCTGACCCCAATTAGAAGTTTTTGGTCAGGTTGACCTGGAGCCAGCGCGCCGAGAAGGTCTGGATGCCGGGACTGCCGGTGCCGAAGATCTGCCAGTCGGGATCTTGGCGATAGTAGTCGGCGCGGAACGTGACGAACCAGCCGTCCCACAGCGTCTTGCCGATGATGGCGCCCGCGGTGATCGCGCCGAACGACGCGAGGCGGGTGTCGGCGCTGTAGTCCCGGCCTTCGACGTAGCCCTTCGGGAACGGCGGGTTCATGTAGAAGTCGGCGGCGGTCTGCGTATAGAAGCGCAAGCCAGGCGTCAGCGTGAAGCCCCACGGCAGCGCCTGCGCCCATGCGGCCTCGAACGTGTTCGACGTGCTGCCGAAGGAATCGAACAGCAGCCGGTAGCCCAACTTGAGCGTGGCGTCGGGCCCGGCGAAGTAATGGTTGTAGCGCGTGAGCCACGCGACCGTCTCGCGCGTCGACGGCCGCGTGTCGAGCGGCTTGTACGGGTCGGAGTAATAGCCGTGCCCCGTGTAGTACGTGAGGTTGGACTGGATGATGTCGTTGGGTGAGAGCGCCTGCGTTACGCCGACCACGAACTCCCACGAGTTGCGGCGGGAGCCGGGTGCGACGCCGTTGGTCGCGTTGATGCGGTCGTTGGTGAACGCCGCGCCCATGAGCCACGTGCGGTTGCGGTCCTCGCTGAAGATCTGCACGTTGACCGAGCCGCCGCGCGACAGGAAGTCTTGCTCCGACGACACGAACGCGCCGCCGCTGATCGCGTAGTCGCCGAGGAACTTGGTGACTTTGACGTCGCCAGCCGTGCGGTAGTCGAAGACCGACGCGCCCGAGAGCACGTTGAAGTACAAAGGCGAGGCTCCCGACACCGAGTCGTACACCATGCTGCCTTCGATCATCCAGGTGTCCGACAGCGGCACCAGCGCGTAGAACGCGGGCGCCCAAACTTCCATGCGGTCGCGCCCCGGCTGCCAGTCGCGGTAGTTCAAGTACTGCAGTTCGAGGATGCCTTTGTCGGGCACCGATTGCGCAAGGGCGACGCCGGGCGCCACGCCGGGCAATGCAAGCGCCGCCGCTAGAAGCGATGCGGATCCCGATGCGCCGTCCATCCGCGTGAAGGGCCACCCCGAGCGCGGATGGGCGTGCTCAGTTACAGCCACAACCGCCTCCACCGACGCCGTAGCCGCCGGTCGCCGCCTCCTTGCTCGTGTAGATGTGCTGCTGGGTCTTGGTGTCGAGCCGGTCGGAGTCGAACTGCATGTCGGACCGGGCAAGGTTGCCTCGCTCCCATGGCTGTGGGGGCTGGATCGCGCAGCCGGACACGGCGAGCCCCACGGCGAGCAGCAGCGCCCTCACTTGCCCACCAGCGTGGCGATGCGCTGCTCCACGTCCATCTTGTGCTCGTCCAAAAAACCGCGCCCCACGTACGTCACTTTGCCGGCGGCGTCGACGAGGTACGAACTCGGCATGCCCTTGACCACGTAGGCGGCCGGCGTGGCCCCGGCCTCGTCGTAGACGACCGTGAAGCCCGCAGGCGTCTGGGCGAGGAAGCGCTCGGCGTCGCTGCGCTTCTTGTCGACGTTGACGGCCACCACCACGAGCCCCTTCGGGCCGTACTTCTGCTGCATTTCGGCCATCCACGGAAACGAGCGGCGGCAGGGCGCGCACCACGACGCCCAGAAATCGACGTAGACGACCTTGCCGCGCAGCTTGTCGAGCGCGACGGTGTCGCCCTTGGCCGTAGGCAGGCTGAAGGCGGGAGCCGCCTGTCCGCTTTCGACGGCGTGGACGGGGACGGCGAACGCGACCGTGAAGGCGACGGCGAGCGGCAGGAGAGGGTGTCTCATGACATTGGCATTATGCACGAAACGGGCCAATCGAAACGCTTCTTGGCAATAACAGCCCCAGGGCCTGTAATAGGGACGTACCCCATTACAGGGCCTGTTAATGGGGACGTACCCCATTACAGGGACGTACCCCATTACAGGGACGTACCCCATTACAGGGACGTACCCCATTACAGTGTAATGGGGACGTACCCCATTACAGGGACGTACCCCATTACAGTGTAATGGGGACGTACCCCATTACAGGGACGTACCCCATTACAAGTTAATAACAGGGCCGAAGCCCCTTACATTGCATTGAGCTTGTCGACCAGAAGCGAAATACGTTCCGGACTGTCGGCGCGGCGAATCCGATCCGCAATCACCTTGCTTGCGGCCGCGTCCGAAGTGAGCACCCGCTGTTTAACCGTGAGAAGCTCGGCGGGGTGCATCGAGAAGTGGCGCAGTCCGAGCCCCAGGAGCAATCGGGTCAGCGACACCTCGCCCGCCATTTCTCCGCACACCGCGATCGGCTTTTTCGCCTTGTCCGCGGTCGCGATCGCCTGCCCGATCAGGCGCACCACGGCGGGGTGCAGCGGGTTGTAGAGGTGCGCCACGGCCTCGTCCGCGCGGTCCACCGCCAAGGTGTACTGGATGAGGTCGTTGGTGCCGATGGACAGGAAATCGAGGCGGCTCACGAGCGCGTCCATGGCGATCACCGCGGCCGGGATCTCGATCATGCCGCCGACCTCGATGTTCGGGTCGAACGGCACGTCCTGGTCGCGCAGCGCCTCCTTTGCGTGCGCGATCATGGTCAGCGTCTGGTCGATCTCTCCGGCGGAGGCAAGCATCGGGACCAGGATACGCACGCAGCCGTAGTGCGACGCGCGCAGGATGGCGCGCAACTGGGTCAGGAACATCCGCGGCTCGGCGAGACAGAACCGCACCGCGCGCAGGCCCAGCGCGGGGTTGGGCGCGACACGCATGAGGCCGTCGAGGCTTTCGACGTGCTTGTCCGCGCCCAGGTCGAACGTGCGGATGACGACCGGCTTGCCTTCCATGCCCTCGGCCACCGTGCGGTAGGCCTCGAACTGCTCGTCCTCCGACGGCAGGCTGTCGCGATTGAGGAAAAGGAACTCGGAACGGAACAGACCCACGCCGGTGGCACCGTTCTCGAGGGTCTGGGCCAAGTCGTCCGGCAGCTCGATGTTGGCGTGCAACTCCACATGGACGCCGTCCAGCGTTTCGGCGGGCTTGGTGCGCAGGCGCTTCAGCTTCTGCCGCTCGAGCCCCAACTCGGTCTGCTTCAGCCGGTACTCCGACAGCACCGCGCGATCGGGGTTGACGATCACCACTCCGGCGTCGCCGTCGACGATCAGCATTTCGCTGTCGCGGATCAGCGCGCGTGCATTGTGGGTGGCCACCACCGCCGGCACGTTCAGGCTGCGGGCGACGATCGCGGTATGCGACGTGACGCCGCCCACGTCGGTCAGGAACGCGCCGTAGTGGTGCTGCTTGAACTGGATCACGTCCGCGGGCGACAGGTCGTGGGCGACCAGGATCGTCTGCTCTTCCGCGACCGGCGCCGGCAGTGCGCCCGGCTTGCCCATGAGCCGCTTCAGCACGCGCTCGCCGACCTGCACGATGTCCGCCTTGCGCTCGCGCAGGTACGCGTCCTCGATCTCGTTGAACTGCTCGACCAGGATGCCCAGCTGTTGTGTAAGCGCCCACTCCGCGTTGCAGCGCTGTTCGAGGATGAGCTTCTTCGGCGCCTCCGACAGCGTGGGATCGGTGAGGATCATCCAGTGCACGTCGAGGAAAGCGCCGAACTCGCCGGGCACGTCGCCGCCGGTCATCGCCGCGTGCAGGCCCTCGAGTTCCTTCTGCACTTCCTTGATCGCGTTGGAGAAACGCAGGATCTCGGCGTCGACCTTCGAAGCCGGAAGGGTGTAATGCGCGACCTCGAGCGTGGCATGCGAGACGAGCTGTGCGCGGCCGATCGCGATCCCACCCGAGACGCCGACGCCGTTGAGCGCGAAGCTGACCATCACGGGAACCCCCGCGCTAGCCGCGCTCGCCGAGGCCGTCGTGGAAGAGCGCCGCGATGGCGCGCATCGCCTGCACCTCGTCCGGACCGTCCACCTCGATGCGCACCGCCGCGCCCATCGTCGTGGTGAGCAGCATGACCGCGACGAGGTTGCGCGCGCTCACGCGCCGGCCCTTCACCGACAAGCAGATGCTGGAGCGGAACCTCGAGGCGATCTGCACGATCCGCGCGCAGGCGCGCACGTGCAGGCCCAGCGGATTGACGACGGAGACGACGCGAGTGAGCATGGGGACCACCACGAACCGTTGGCGACAAAGGAGCGCCGCGCAGACGGCCCGCGGCGGCTTTGGGTTGGTCGCCAATCCGCCGCGATGGTTCCGCACTACTGTCCTTCGCCGAAATAGTCTCCGATCAACCCGACGATCGCCGCCATCGCGTCGTGCTCGTCCGGGCCTTCCGTCTCGATCACCACCTTCGAGCCCTTGCCCGCGGCGAGCATCATCACGCCCATGATGCTCTTGGCGTTCACCTTGCGCCCGTTGCGCGACATCTGCACGTCGCTTTGGAACCGCGCGGCGACCTGCGTGAGCTTGGCCGAGGCCCGCGCGTGCAGGCCCAGCTTGTTGACGATCTCAACCTCGCGTTGTTGCATAAACCGGGTCGGCCTCGATGTGCAGCACGCCGTCGCGCCCACCGGAAAGCGCCTTGGTGATCATCGTGTCCATGCCCTTGCCACGGTAGGTGAACGCGCGCACGAGCATCGGCAGGTTGACGCCGGCAATGAGCTCGACCCGGCCCGGCGCCTGCAGCTTGCCGGCGAGGTTGCCGGGGGTGGCGCCGTAGATATCGGTGAACACCAGCACACCTTCGCCGGTGTCGAGCGCACGCACCAGCTCGC
Source organism: Burkholderiales bacterium (assembly GCA_020845855.1). Classification (GTDB taxonomy): domain Bacteria; phylum Pseudomonadota; class Gammaproteobacteria; order Burkholderiales; family Casimicrobiaceae; genus VBCG01. Next base: position 4,325 of record JADLEZ010000525.1, on the reverse strand, counting down.
GTGCCGCGGGCAGCAAGGCGAACGGATCGTCGGTGGCGAGCACCGACAGCGTCTCGAACTGCGGCGGGCGCGCGCCCAGCACGTGCGTGACCGCCTTGACCAGGCTGTCCGGCAGGGTGTCGTGGGCGACGATGAGGACTCCGATCATGGCGCAATCTTACGCCAAAGGCCCTCGCCGCCGTGGCATCGAACCGGGGTGGCAATGGCCCTCCGGCTGCGGCCCTCCTAACGCTAACCGGCGTCCCTACCGCGACAAATCCCGCTGTGTCATCCCGAGAAGCGAAGGCGACGAGGGATCTGCTTTGCGCAACTCGTTGATTCGACACGAGAGCGGATCCCTCGCTCCGCTCGGGATGACACTGGATTGGGGATGCCGTCGCGAAATTCAACAAACTGCATCAACAGCTACGCCACCTGCGCCGCCGCCAGCAGCGCCTTCGTGTACGTCTCGCGCGGCGCGGCGAACAGCGCCTCGGCGTCGCCCTGCTCGACGATCGCGCCGTCCTTCATGACCAGCACGCGGTGCGACATCGCGCGCACGACGGCCAAGTCGTGGCTGATGAACACGTAGCTCATGCCGTAGCGCCGCTGCAACTCGGACAAAAGCTTCAACACCTGCTGCTGCACGGAGACGTCGAGCGCGGACGTGGGCTCGTCGAGGATCAGCAGCTCGGGGCGCAGGATCACCGCACGCGCGATCGCGATGCGCTGGCGCTGGCCGCCGGAGAATTCGTGCGGGTAGCGCGTCAGCACGTCGGCCACACCGCCTTCCTCCGACAGGCCGACCTCCGCGAGCATGTCGAGGATGCGCTCGCGCCGCTGCGCCTTCCCGAGCTCGGGCATGTGCAGCGCGACACCCTCGCCGACGATCTGCTCGATGGTCATGCGCGGAGACAGCGACGCGAACGGATCCTGGAACACGACTTGCATCCGCCGGCGCATCGCGCGCAGCGTGGCGCGACTCGCGTCGGTAAGAAGCGTGCCGTCGAGAATCACCGATCCTTGCGCGATCGGCTGCAACGCAAGCAGCGCCATGCCGAGTGTCGTCTTGCCGGAGCCCGACTCGCCGACGATGCCCAGCGTCTCGCCGCGTTTCAACTTGAGCGTCGCGGCGCGCACCGCCCGGAACACGTCCTTGCGGAACCAGCCCTGGCCGACCGTGAAATCGACGCTCAAGTCGCTGGCGGCGACGATCACCGGCGCACCGGCGGGCACGGGCTCGACGATGCGTTGCGGCCGGCTGTTGATGAGCCTGATGGTGTACGGGTCACGCGGGTGGGCAAACACCTCCTTCGTGGCGCCCTGCTCCACGAGGCGCCCCCGTTCCATCACGCCCACCCGGTGCGTGAACCGGCGCACGAGGTTCAGGTCGTGCGTGATGAACAGGATCGCCATCCCGTACTCGCGCTGCAGGTCGTCGAGGAGCGCCAGGATCTGCGCCTGGATGGTGACGTCGAGCGCGGTGGTCGGCTCGTCGGCGATCAAAAGCTTCGGGCGGCACGCGAGCGCCATCGCGATCATCGCGCGCTGGCGTTGGCCGCCCGAGAGCTGGTGCGGGTAGGCGTCGAACTTCTGGTCGGGGTCGGGGATGCCGGTGCGATGCAAAAGCTCGATCGCCCGGCCGCGCGCGGCGTTCTTGCGCAGCCCCTCGTGCAACTCCAGCACCTCGCCGACCTGGTTGCCGACCGTGTACAGCGGGTTGAGCGCCGTCATCGGCTCCTGGAAGATCATCGAGATATCGCGGCCGCGCACGCCGCGCATGTGGCGTTCGCTCTTGCGCAGCAGGTCCTCGCCCGCGAAGCGGATGGCGCCTTCGTAGGCGGCGGTTTCGAGCAGGCGCAGGATCGACAGCGCGGTGACCGACTTGCCCGACCCCGACTCGCCGACCAGCGCGAACTTCTCGTTGGCGTCGATCGCAAAGGAAACGCGGTCCACCACGCGCGACGGCCCGAAATTCACGCACAGCTTGTCGACTTCGAGCAGCATGTCAGTCCCGCCGGGCCGCCCCAAGGGACTGACGGCGCCCCCTCAGGGGGCAGCGAGCGGAGCGAGCGTGGGGGTCGTTCATCAGCTCTTCCGGGTGTCGAAGGCGTCGCGCAGGGCGTCGCCGATGAAGGTCAGCAGCAGGAACAGCAAGGTGAGCACCAGGAAGGTGGGGATCGTGATCCACCACGCGTCCAGGTTCTCCTTGCCCTGCTGAAGCAGCCCGCCGAGCGATGCCGTGTTGGGGACGCCGAGGCCCAGGAAGTCGAGTGCCGTCAGGAACACGACCGCGGCGGACATGCGGAACGGCAGGAAGGTGATCACCGGCGTGATCGAGTTGGGCAGGATGTGGCGCCACATGATCTGGACGTTGGACAGGCCCATGGCGCGCGCCGCCTTGACGAACTCCAAGTTGCGGTTGCGCAGGAACTCGGCGCGCACGTAGTCCGACAGGCCGATCCAGCCGAACAGCGCGAACAGGATCACGAGCAGCGGGATCGTGGGCGGAAAGATCGCCGCGATGATGATGAGGAGGTAGAGCTCGGGGATCGAGTTCCAGATTTCGATGACGCGCTGCCAGAAGAGGTCGACGCGGCCGGCGAAGTAGCCCTGGATGGCGCCGATCAGGATCCCGAGCAGGGTCGCGACGAAGGTCAGCGCGAGGCCGAAGAGCACGCTGGTGCGAAAGCCGTAGAGGAGCCGCGCGACCATGTCGCGGCCGGCCGCCTCGGTGCCGAGCCAGTGCCGGGCCGAAGGCCGCGACGGATCGGCGGCGCGGGCATAGTAGTCGAGGGTGTCCACACCCCACTTGTTGATCGTGTTGATCGCGAGATTGCCGGGCTTCCTGAACTGCGACTCGATCAGCGGGTCCGACCACTCCGTCGCCGTTCCGAAATCGCCGCCGAAGGTCGTTTCCGGCGGATTGCTGAAGATCGGGAAGTACCAGTTGCCCTCGTAGCGCGCGGCGAGCGGCCGGTCGTTGCTGAAGACGTCGGCGAACAGGCTCACGAACAGGAGCACGCCGAACACGATCAGCGACACGAAGCCGAGCTTGTTGCGCCGGAAGCGCGCCCACGCGCGCTGGTTCGGCGACAGCGAAGTGACGCGCCGGGCAGCCGGCGCCGCGGACTGCGCTTCGGCGGGGGTGGCGAGCGTCGCCAATTAGCCAGTCCCGAAGGGCCGCCCCGAGCCGTTCATGCGAGCGGGGCGGAGCCCAGGCCCGAAGGGCGCGTCCGCGAGCATGGAGGCCCGCCGACACGCAATGCGCGTGGCTGCAATTCGGCGCGAGGAGGCGGGACTGGCTGCGCCGCGGCCTCCTTGCGCAGTCGGTGTGATGCAAGAAGCCGTAGTCGGCCGCCACCCATACTCGCGGACACGCGCTGCGCGCCTTGCCTTCGGCCCGCTCGTATGGGCGGCTCGGGGGGCAGCGAGCAGCGCGGTTTCGCGAGCGTGGGGGCTCACTTTGCCACCGCCGCGAACTGCACGCGCGGATCGACGGCGACGTACAGGAGGTCGCCGATGAGCTTGACCACGAGCCCGATCAGGGTGAACAGATACAGCGAGCCCAGCACCACCGGATAGTCGCGGCGGATGAGCGACTCGTAGGAGAGGTAGCCGAGGCCGTCGAGCGAGAAGATGGTCTCGATCAGGATGGAGCCCGCGAAGAACGCACCCACGAAAGCGGCCGGGAAGCCGGTCACGAGCGGGATCAGCGCGTTGCGGAACACGTGCTTGTACAGGACCCGCCGCTCGGGCACGCCCTTGGCGCGCGCGACGAGCACGTACTGCTTGCGGATCTCCTCGACGAAGGTGTTCTTGGTGAGGAAGGTGAGCACCGCGAAGCTGCCGATCGCGTAGCTCACGATCGGCAGTGTCAGGTGCCAGAAGTAGTCGGCGATACGCGCGGGCCAGGAGAGCTGCTCCCAGTTGTCGGAGGTGAGGCCGCGCAAGGGAAACCAGTCGAGAAACGTCCCGCCGGCGAACAGCACGATGAGCAGGATCGCGAGCACGAAGCCCGGGATGGCGAAGCCGAGCAGGACGAGCACCGTGGTGAGCGTGTCCATCTTCGATCCCTCGCGCACCGCCTTGGCGATGCCGAGCGGGATCGACACCAGGTACGAGACGAGGAAAGTCCAAAGGCCGAGGCTGATCGACACCGGGAGCTTCGACTTGATGAGCGTCCACACGTCCTGGTTGCGGAAGAAGCTCTTGCCCAAGTCGAACCGCGCGAAGTTGCCGAGCATCTCGAAATAGCGCACGTGCAGCGGCTTGTCGAAGCCGTACAGCTTCTTGAGATCCTCGAGCTGTTTCTTGTCGATGTCGCGCTTGGCGGTGTAGCCGCC